>CAYIRV010000067.1:0-410 GCA_964365865.1 uncultured Thermodesulfobacteriota bacterium
GTCTGCGGCATCACGCCGTCGTCCGCGGCCACGACGAGGATGACTATGTCCGTGGCCTTTGCGCCCCGGGCCCTCATGGCCGTGAATGCCTCATGGCCCGGCGTATCGAGAAATGTGATGTCGCCCTTTTCGAGGTGCACATGGTAGGCGCCTATGTGCTGCGTTATGCCGCCGGCCTCGTTGCTTACGACATTGGTCTTCCTGATGGCGTCGAGAAGAGAGGTCTTTCCATGGTCAACATGGCCCATCACCGTAACGACCGGCGCCCTGGGCTCAAGAATGCCTTCCCCGGCAGCGCCCTCCTCCCGCCCGATGAGCGATGCCTCCATGACCGCGCCGCTCTCTACCTCGTATCCGTAGTCCGCGGCCACAAGCCCGGCGGCGTCCATCTCTATGAACTGGTTGACGGT
>CAYIRV010000067.1:420-8049 GCA_964365865.1 uncultured Thermodesulfobacteriota bacterium
GACGGTCGCCATTATGCCGCGGGACATGAGCTTCTTTATAATCTCGCCCGCCTTTACCCCGAGCCTCTGGGAAAGCTCGGCCACGCTTATGGCGTCAACTATCCTTATAACCCTTTTTGCGGCCTTTGGTACGGTCAGCTCGGTCTTTTTTGACGGCCTTGTCTGCAACTGAGCGGCCCCTGGCCTGGAGGCCCTGAAATCCTTCGGATGGTATCCCTTACCCTTTTTAATCGGACGCCTGGCCGTGTAGAACTTCTTAAGCTCAGGCTCCTTCTGAAAGACCGTCACTTCTCTGCGTAATTGCTTGTCCCCGGGCTTTGCCTCAACGCCGGCCACTGCGGCTTGGGCTTCTGCCGGCCTTGTCTTGCCCTCAGGCGCTGGGACTATTGGAGGAAGTATTACAGACGGCTCAGGCTCTGCGGTATGCGCCGCCTCTTCCGCGGCCTCTGCCTCAAGTTCAGCCTCAAACTCAGCCTCGATGTCCTCTGCCTCTACGCCCCTTGCCTTTGACCTCGCGCCCTTTTTCGCGCCTTCATTAGGGGCCTTTGCAGCCTTTTTCAACGGCTTTTTCCCTGCCTCTGCCGCGGCCTCTTTTACCCTGACGACAGCCTCTTCAGGAGGCATAGGCGGCAGAGGAGCGGCCTTGGTCTCAGCAGGCACGGCCTCTACTATTGCCTCTGCCTTAGGCTCCACCTTTGTGAGCCTGCGCCTGATGACAGTGGCCTTTACCCTCTTTTCCTCTACATTGCCCTTTTCTTTCTTATCGCTTTCAGCCATGTGCTCCTTAAGCGCCGTATGGCGCGGCATTAAGATTCTTTTCCTGTATTTCCTGCCTCTGCTGCGGCCTTTTCCTCGGCCTCCCTCGCATCAGCGGCCTCGACTTCTCTCCTGAGCGCCTCATCCGGGGACACCGCCTCTTTTGAGGACTTAGCCTCTGTCTCTGTGCGTATGTCAATCTTCCAGCCGGTAAGCTTGGCGGCAAGCCGGACATTCTGCCCTTTCTTGCCTATCGCAAGGGACAACTGTTCATCCGGCACTATCACCTCCATGAAGCGCTCCGCGTCAGAGACGATTACGCGGGAGATGACGGCCGGGGACAAGGTGTTCTTGACGAATATGGCCGGCTCGTCGGACCAGTGTATGATGTCTATCTTTTCGCCCCTAAGCTCCTGGACCACGGCCTGCACGCGGGAACCCCTTACTCCCACGCAGGCGCCCACGGGGTCAACATCCGTGTTGTGGGACACAACCGCGACCTTGGCCCTCTCGCCAGGCTCCCGGGCCGCGCCCTTTATCTCGACTATGCCCTCGTATACCTCGGGGACCTCCATCTGGAAGAGCTTCGTGATGAACCCGGGGTGCGTCCTCGAAAGCACTATCTGCGGCCCCTTAGCCTCGTTCCTTACCTCGATGACCATGCCCCGTATCCTCTCGCCCTGCTTGTATATCTCGCGCTTGACTTGCTCCTTTCTCTGGAGCACGGCCTCGGCCTTGCCGAGGTCAACTATTATGTCGCCCTTCTCGAACCTGTGGACGATTCCGGTTATGATTTCGCCCTTTTTAGCGCTGTATTCGTTGAATATGACATTCCTCTCGGCCTCCCTGAGCTTCTGTATGATTATCTGCTTGGCGGTCTGGGCGTCAATGCGTCCGAACTCCTTGGAATCGAGCTTCACGCCGAGGCTGTCCCCTAAAGCGGCCTCAGAGTCCATGCCGCGCGCGTCTTCAAGCGAGATGTCAACATCAGGGTCAACTACGGTCTCCACAACGGTCTTGAAGAGGAACAGCTCTATCTCCCCTGACTCCTCCTGATAGTGGGCCTCTATGACCTTGGTGGGGCCGAACCGCTTTTCCGCGGCCTTGAGCATAGCGGCCTCAAGCGCCCCTATAAGGACAGCCTTTTCAATGCCCTTGTCCTTTCCGACCTGCTCTATGAGATGAGCCAAACTAAGAGACATTTAAAACCTCCGGAATCTGCCTGCATTTTTTGAATAACCTTTGGCCGCGGCTTAAAGCTCCGCAATCAGCCGTGCCGAGTCTATATTAGACAGGGCTATTGTAAAGGGCACGCCGTCAAAATCCCTTACCGTTATATCCCGCCCCTCCGCGCCTTCTATGACGGCCTTGATGTTCCGCCTGTTGCCCTCAATAGGCTCCTTTGTCCTGAGCCTGACCTTTCTGCCTTTGAACTTTATAAAATCCTTGATTGTGGAGAGCGCCCTATCGAGGCCCGGTGACGAGACCTCAAGGTCGTAGCTCCCTTCCATCATCTCGTTCACATCGAGGATAAGGCCGAACTCCCGGCTGAAGTCCGCGCAGTCGTCAACCGTAATCCCGCCGGGCTTGTCAATGAATATGCGGAGCGCACTTCTTCTCTTGCCGGACGGGCATTCCACCTGAACAATCTCAAAGCCCATACTTACAGCGAGCGGCTCCGCGAGGGCCTTTATCTTTTCCGCGATATCTTTTGGATTCAAGCCCATACTCGGCGGATTCAAACTCATACCCCCGCCTTCCCAAGGCAATACCGTAAACCATACGCCCCGGCTGCGTGAAAAACCCTCATAAACAAAAAGTGGGCTGATGCCCACTTTGTCTGAAACAGCGGCGGATGATTAAAATTACCACATAAAAAATATTAATTCAAGGGTAATATCACCGTTGTGCCATTAACTTAACTTCCTCCCCCCCATTAGAAAATGGGAGAAAGGAAATCCATGAACCACGCCTACTCTATTACCCGCACCTTCATCTCGACCCTCTCATTGGGAAGGTCGCGGGAATTGCGCGGAAGGTCCACGATTTTGTCGGCGACATCCATGCCCTTGGTCACCTCGCCGAATACCGTATACTGATGGTCGAGGAAGGGCGAATCCTTTACCACTATGAAGAACTGCGAGCCTGCGCTGTCCGGGCTCTGGGCCCTTGCCATAGAGAGCACCCCTCTTTTGTGGGGTTTGTCGTTGAACTCGGCCTTAACCGTGTATCCGGGGCCGCCTGTGCCGTATGTTGAAACATCCTTGCCCTTTGTGTTCGGGTCCCCTCCCTGTATCATGAACCCGGGTATGACCCTGTGGAATATCGTGCCGTCGTAAAAGCCCTTTTTAGCGAGACTTATGAAGCTCTCGAAATGCTTTGGCGTAACTTCAGGGAAGAACTTAATCTCTATATCCCCGTATTTGGTCTCGATTACAGCGCGTAAAACCTTTGTCTCTTCCACTTTTTTATCCCCTTCTGCATAAGAAAAATTCACGAGCGCAAAGAACGCGAATAAAAAGCCTATTAACACCTTTGACATGTTCACACCCCTCATGATTCCATACATTTAACTTCCGTGGGATAAAAAAGTCAACAAAAATCTAATCCGCCCGTGCTTGCACGCGGTCACTGCCCCTACCTTGAAGACAGCCATTTCCTTATCACGGCAACGGCCTGTCTCTTGTTCTTTATCTGCCCCTCCTCTATGCCCTCTGAAACCTCCCTCATGATTTCACCCACGAGCCTGCCTTCGGCAACCCTGAATATCTCCATTATTTCTCCCCCGTCCATAAGGGGTTTTTCCCTTTTCCTTGAATATGTCTCGAAGTAAAACGCGAGCATGTCCTGAACGAGCCTGAAAAGCGCCTTGTCCTCGCCTCCTTTCGTGGCCCTCGCGTCCGCAAGAGATAAAAACAGTATATCGAGGCCCGCGTCTTTGCCAACGGCCCTGAAGAGATGCGCCTTTGCCCGCAGGCCCGGGTTTTTGAGTTTTGCAAGGCCGAAAAGCCTATGGTGGTTTTTTACGAGGTTCGAAACCTCAAGAGATGTTCGCCTGCTGAATCTGAGCCTCAGAAGCATCTCCCTTGTAATCCGCGCCCCCAAACCGTCGTGGCCCCAAAACCTGAGCGCCCCGCTGTCCCCCTCACCCTTCCCTCTCCCCTCTGGGGAGAGGATTAAGGTGAGGGGCTTTCCTGCGTCGTGCAGGAAGGCGCCGAGCTTGAAGGCCGCGTGCTTTGGCATGGCCCCGGACTTTGCCGCAAAGCGGGCAACGAGCCTTTCGGTATAGGGCTCAAACTCTCCTCTCCGTATGCCTTCGAGCACGGCTTCGGCCTCTTGGACGGTCTTAAGCGCGTGGGCCAACAGGTCATATCCGCCGGAGGCGTCTCCCCAAAGAGACGCCTCCGGCATCACGAAATTTATCATGTCAAGGTCGAACATTGCCTTAAGCGCCACGGCGGTTCCGCTTCCTGAAAAAATCAGGACAAGCTCATCCCTTACCCTTTCCCGCGAGGTCATTTCCATGAGCCGCGCCTTTTTCCTGATTGTCGCGCGCGTGCGCTCCGTAAGCCGGAAGCCGTACTGGTGCATGAGCCTTACGGCACGAAGGCACCTTAAAGGGTCTTCGTCGAACGCTCCAGCGGAAACTGCCTTGAGAAGCTTCTTCTTAGCGTCCTTAAGGCCGCCCTGCGGGTCAATGACAGCTGGCCTGTCTGTAAAGAGCGCCCTTAAGTCAATTGCCACGGCGTTGACCGTGAAATCGCGGCCGTTTAAATCTTCCAAGATGTCCCTGCCTTTGACAGGGCTTAAGTCTATCGTAAATGGGGCGTCTTTGAGTTTTAACGCTATCCTGTAGGAAGGCGCATCCTTATCGAGGAGGAAGAAACTCCCGTCTAACGCGGCTGAAACAGCGGCGGCCAAGGCCTTTAGCCCGTGCTTTTTGTCTGTTGGAACGGCAAAATCATAATCATGCGGAAGAGGAAGCGAGAGGGCCGAATTCCTTACCGCGCCCCCTACGAGATAAACCGCGGGCAGGCCGAGCCGCAGGCATGACGAGTGAACCTCTTTTATTACAGGGTCGGACTTGATGAGGGAAGGCTCCCATGGCATAACTGGCACCGGAATGCGCGGCTAAAGAAGCTCGACCTCGAGCATATCATCATCAGTCGGGGTGAACTCGCCTGAATTGGCGGAGGCTTGGACCTTTGAAGCCACATCCCTGAATTCAGGGTCCATGTCATATATGGACTTGAACACCTCCGCGGCCTCTTCGTAGCCGGCCGCAGCCTCATACGCAAGGCCAAGCTCGTACATGATGCCCTTTCTCCTCGATATGGAGGACTTGAACTGGAGCTTTTCCTTGCCTGTGGACGGCTTGTACCTAAGGTCCTTTATGTCCTCGTGGGTCTTCGAGTCTATCTGAAGGGCCTTTAGGTAGTAAATTATGGCCTCGTCCGGGCTTGACTGTGCCATGGCGCAAAGCCCGAGCCTCATGTAGCAATCGAACACGAGCCTCGCGTCCCTGAGCGCGACCTTGAACTCGTTTGACGCCTCCTTGTAAAGCTCCATCTCCATATACGCAATGCCGAGATTGTAATGCGTCTCCGTGTCTTCCATGCCGAGCTGTTTTTCTATGCCTGACAATAATTCATCGGCTGCCTCGAGCGGCTTGGGGTGAGGCCGGATAAAGCCCTCTACGCCCCTCTCTATGCCGAGCTCTTCCGAAAGGTCAACGAACTCGTCTTCCTTCATGCCCGAGGCATCCCTCCTCTCCGTGCTCACATCCTCAAGCACCTTTTCAGGAAAGGCATTGAGCGGATGCGCTGGAGGCTCCATCTTCTCCATAAGCTCAGTTATGGCCTCTGATATGTCCTTCTCAATCCTGTCTTCGTGCAGAGTATCAGGGGCCTCTTTTACCTCTGCTGCCGCGGCCTCTGCTTCAAGCCTTATTTCCGCCTCAGCCACAGGAGGGGCAACGGCTTCTTCAAAAACTTCCTCTGCCGCGTGTTCCTCTATCGCTATGGCAGGGGGCTCCTCTTCGGCTTCGGCTTCGGCTTCTTTTGCCGCAGCATCCTGAATCTCCTCCTGCATCTCAATAAGGGTCTCTGCCTCTGTGGCCTCTTCAGTCGGCTTTAGCAGCGCCTCTTCTAAGAGAGGCGGCGGCTCCTCTTTCACAGCCTCGGTTAAATCCCCCTTAGTCCCCCTTTTACAAAGGGGGAGGGGCTCTGGCACGGCCTCTTCCTTAAGCGCCTCTTCTGCCTGCATTGCCTCTATTGCGAGGAGCGCCTCCTCTGCCTCCTTTTCCGCAAATTCCTCTTCCTTTGACTCTTGAGGCTGCGGAGGCAAGACGGCCTCTTCAGGAATAGGGGCTTCGGCAGGCAAGGCCTCCTCGACTGGCAGGGTTTCTCTGGCCGTTGCCTCTAAAGGCGCTTGGGCCTGTGGCTCGGCTGCGGCCTCAAAAGGCATCTCAGGAGCAGGCTGGGCCTCTGCCGCCTCCTCAGCCGCTGAAACAGGCTCTGGCAAAGCCTCTTCCTTAAGAGCCTCTAAGGGCGCTTCTTCCATTTCGAGCTTTATTTCGGTTTCAGCCTCAACAGGCGCGGCCTCCACAGGCGCGCGCTCCTCTGACCGGGCCGGCTGGGCCTCCATTGTCTCTTCAAACCCTTCGAGGCTTATCTCTATCTCCGCCTCTTCCTCGACAGATTGGGCAGCCTCGCCGACCTCTTCAGAAGGCGGCATAGGGGCCGCAAAGACCGGCGGCGCTGAAGCCTCCTCCGGGAACTCTATAAGCGGGGCGGATTCATCAGTCCCTTCTGTCCCTCCCCACTTGTGGGGGAGGGTTAGGGCCGGGGCTTCGGATACAGGGGGCCGGGGTTCTTCCGCAGGAGGCGCGGCCAAAGGCAGCGGCTTTTCCTCAACTATGACTTCCTGATAAGACGCGGCCCAATTCTCCGGCTCAGGCTGCTTTGGCGAGAACCTTTCCATGAACTTAAGGCTTTCGCGGTGGTCCGGCTCTGCCTCAAGTATCTCAACGCATACTGCCTCGGCCCCCTCCTCATCCTCGACGCTCTTGTAATAATCGAGGAGCATCTCCGAGTACCTTACGAACTGTGAGGAGTCGCTCCTTGTCTTATAAAGACGGGTAAGCCTCGTAAGCGCCCGCTCCTCGCCGGGATAGCGGCTGAAAAGCCCGAGGATTACCTTCTCGGCCTTGTCGAACTTGTTCTGAGAAAAAAGCTTATCGAAAACGCCGCAGTATTCTGCGAGCGCGTCCTTGTCAAACCCGAGCCTCTGGTAGTATTCGGCGAGCTTGAGCCTTATACCCGCATTCTCCGCGTCAATGTCCGCCATCTTTTTCAGAAGCTCGATGACCTCGTTGGTCTTGCCCTTCTTCTCGAAGGCGCCCATTATGTAGGTGTATTCGCTTATGGCGTCAACAATCAGCCTCTGCTTGGCGTAAAGTTCGGCAAGCCTGTTGTGGACATCGAGGTTGGCCTCGTCGAGTTTCAAGACCTGTTTGAACACGGCTATGGCCTTCAGGTTGAAACCCCTCTGGGCGTTCGCCTTTGCGGCCTCCATGTACTCCTTTATGGCCTCGGCCTTGTTGCCGAGCTTGACAAAAAGGTCCCCGAGCCTCAAGCGGATAGAGATGTCCTTGGGGTCGAGTTCTATGGCGGCCCGGTATTCGGCGGCCGCCTTATCGAAGTAGCCCTTGGCGATAAACTTCTGGGCCCTGTCTAATATGTTTTCCTTAAGCGCCACTCAAATCCCCTTTACGCAGAGCGTCAGAACTTTGCATACCTGCGTTGCTCCTCGGTTCGTCGTTGCGGCGTGCACTAAAAGCACGCCTCACTCCTCACCCGACCCACGCCACTT
>CAYIRV010000068.1:0-8030 GCA_964365865.1 uncultured Thermodesulfobacteriota bacterium
GCTTCCTTGTTGACGGCATCGGAGGCGTGAGGGAGTTGCCTGATGCGTCGTATAAAGAGGCGGCAAACGCCGGCGTGAAACTCAACGGGTTTGCGAAGGCCTCGGCCCTGCTTGGCGGAAAGAGGATTGTGGTTCTGGATTTAAAGAAGCTCCTCGACCTGCACTCTGAGGCGCGGACATAATATGGAAAAGGTTCGGTCAAAATACGCCCATCCTGACTTCCAGTTCATAAGGTTCAGGCTTGCGGACAAGGAGTTCGGGATTGACATCAAAAATGTCCGGGAGGTAGTGCGGACGCGCGCGATAGAACAAGGCCAGGGCTCGTTGGAGTTTATCGAAGGCTTTGCCGTTTTGAGGGATTTGCGCGTGCCGGTGATTGATTTAAGAAAGCGGTTCGGCTTTGCCGCCAAGGCGGCCCAGACCCTGATAATCGTCTCTGTAAGCTCGCGCATCGCCGGGTTTGCGGTTGACTCGGTCATGGATGTCGAGACCGGCTACGGGGAGACATCGCTCAGGCGCTCCGGGCAGGGCCAAAACTCATGGGACTACTGCTTGTTCGCGGTTGTCGAGACAGGCGGAAAGCCCATACACATAATAAACCCATCGGGTATCTTAACCCCCTCTGAGGCAGCGGCGTTCAGCCGCGCTGACGGGAGCGGCCAAGACGGCATTCGCGCGGGCGAGGCGTAAAACTTCCTTGAAAAAACCGTTTTTTTTTGCTATATTAATTGAATCAGGATATATCGCGGCCAGAGGCCGCGCCATTGGAGGCCTATAGTTGACCAGCACGCCGAAGCATAAAATCAGCCTGATTATCCCGCTCCTCGCCTCATTAGCCATTTACGCGGCAGGATGCGGCTCTGCAAAAACAGCCATTAAGCCGAGGACCGACCCGCAGGCCCAGTACTTAAAGGGCTCAGTCGCGCTAAGCGGAGAGAGGTATGATGACGCCGAGGCTGCCTTCAAGGAAATCCTCGAAGAGCATCCGCTTTCGCCGTATGCGGTGGAGGCAGAGCTTCTCATAGGCGATGTCTACTACGGCATGAGCAAATACGATGAGGCCGCGGCATTCTACACGAACTTCGCGGCCCTTCACCCTGCTCATCCGCGCGCGGCTTACGCCCTTTTTCAGAAGGGGATGAGCTACTTGCGCGGCGTCCTCTCGATTGACAGGGACCAGACCTCCACAAAAAAGGCCCTCTTCGCCATTGAAGACCTTATCGGCGCGTACCCGCAGTCGCAATTCGACGGCACCGCGAGGGAGATGGCGGGGTTTTTAAAGACGCGCCTTGCCGAAAGGGAGTTCTATGTCGGAAGGTTCTACTTCAAGGGCAAGAACTACAAGGGCGCTCTCGCAAGGTTCAGGGACCTTCTTAAAGAATATCCAGAGGCCGGATTTTCTGACCAGGCGCTCTATTACATCGGAGAATCCTACCTCAGGCTCGGCGAAGACGGCCTTGCGATGGAGGTCTTCACCACGCTCATAACCGACTTCCCTGAAAGCCCTTACGCAAGCGGGGCGAGGACCAGGCTCAGGCAAGAAGGCTGAGGCATTTTCCCACGGTTTACAACTTCACAAAACAAAAGGCGCTTCAGGCATGGAAAACGGCTGGCAGAGGAACTACGAACTCGGCAAAAAGGCGTATGAGGACAAGCAATATGACTCGGCCGTGGAGCATCTTGAATCGGTCGTTGCCTCCAAGGCCAACTTTGCCGATGTCTACAACATGCTCGGTCTGATTTACTACAACAGGGCAAGGAGAGATGACGCCGTAGAGGCGTTCAAAGAGGCCCTTAATATCAATCCGGACTATACGGAGGCATACCTGAACCTTTCGGTGGTTTACAACGAACTCGGCAGTTTCGAGAGCGCGCGCGATGCGTATGCCGCGGCAAAGGAGTCCTGCAAGGGCGCTTATTCATATCTCGACCCGTATGTAAAAGGCAAGCTCGCCAATATGCACGCGGAGCTCGGGTCGGTTTACAAGGGCATAGGACTTTATTTCGAGGCCTCGGAAGAATACAAGAAGGCGCTCGGGCTCATGCCTGAGTTTGTCGACATAAAGACATCGCTCGGGGTTGTCTACAGGGACATGAAGGACTATGAAAGGTCTGTTAAGGAGCTTGAGGAGGCCTTGATTATCAATAAGGATTACACGCTCGCGGAGGTGCAGCTCGGTCTTACCTACTATGTCATGGGTTCCATCGAGAAGGCAAAGGCCGAGTGGGAAAAGGTGCTTGCCAAAAACCCCGAAGATAAACTCGCCCGCATGTACATGAACCTCGTCCTGTCCCACGCCGGATAACCCCGCGCCGCAAATCCGAGTTCAGTTCATTAATAAAAGACGGCCTGTTCAACAGGCTCGCGCGATTTACCGGGTTTTCAGGAGAGTCATCTCTTCTATTGTCTTGAACGCGGCCTCTATCGCCTCTTCGATTTTTTCCGGCTGGTTTCCGCCCGCCTCCGCTATATCCGGCCTGCCGCCGCCCTTTCCTCCGACAATGGGCGCGAGCCGCTTTATGACCTCTCCCGCGCTTACCCTTGATGTCAGGTCTTTGGTAACGGCGGCAAGGAGGAGCGCCTTTGAATCAGACCTTGCCGCGAGCACCACGACAGCGGATTTAAGCCTTGAGCGGAGTTCGTCCGCCATGTCCCTAAGCTCCTTCTGACCCGCGCCTTCAACAACGGCGGAAAGCACCTTGATGCCTGATACGATTTTAACGCGCTCAAGAAGCGTATCCGACGAGGCCGACTTGCCGGCGCTTTTAAGCCGCTCAATCTCTTTTTCAAGCTCCTTCTGTCGGAGAATGAGCTTATGTATCCTGTCGGTGAGCTCAAGGGGAGGGGACTTTAGCGCCTCTGCCGCGTCTCTTAACGATTCCTCCGCGCCTGCGATTACCTCTAATGCTTTTTCCCCTGTAACCGCCTCGATCCTCCTTACTCCAGCCGCGACAGAGGACTCGGTCAAGACCTTTATCAGCCCTATGTCGCCGGTCCTTCGGACATGCGTTCCGCCGCACAACTCCGCGCTTACGCCGCTCACCCCTACGAGGCGGACCGTGTCCCCGTATTTTTCCCCGAAGAACGCGAGCGCTCCTTTTTCGAGCGCCTGCTCATAAGGGAGCACCTCGGTCTTTACCTCGATGTTGTCTAACACGGCCGCGTTCGCGGCCTTTTCCACGGCCTTGAGCTCCTCGCGTTTAAGCGGGCCGAAGTTCGTGAAATCGAACCTTAAAGCGTCAGGCGAAACGAGCGAGCCTGCCTGACGCACATGCGAGCCGATGAGCTTCCTTAATGCCGCGTGAAGAAGATGCGTGGCAGTATGGTTCCTTGCGGTTCTCTGCCTTCTTTCGAGGTCTGGTACAAGCTCGACGACATCGCCGGCCTTTAATGAGCCTTCCGTAACCTTGCCGGTGTGGACCGTCAGGTTTTCCGCGGGCCTTTTGGTATCTATAATCGTAATGCTGAAACCTGTGCCTGTCATTATTCCAGTATCGCCGGTCTGTCCGCCGGATTCGCCGTAAAAAGCCGTCTCATCGGTTATAATCTCGACCGCGTCTCCTTTGGACGCGCCGTCTACGCTCTTGCCGTCTTTGATAATCGCCGCTATCCTCGACGATATTGCGTCCATGTGGTAGCCGGTAAATTCGGACTTGAGGCCCGCGGCGGACAGGGCTTTATACAGACCCTCGCCGTGTGCCGCGCTGTCGCCTTTCCATGCCATACGGCCCTTTTCCCTTTGCCCGGACATGAGTTTTTCAAAGCCTTGCTCGTCAACGCGGAAGCCCTGGCTTGCGACTATGTCGGCCGTAAGGTCGGACGGAAAGCCGTATGTGTCGTAAAGTTTGAAGGCAATTGAGCCGGGTATAATCGCCTGTTTTTTTAACTTAAGGGCGCTCACCTCTTCATCAAGCACAGCGAGGCCCCTTTCGAGGGTCTCAAAGAACCTCTCCTCCTCGCCCCGCGTCGCCTTTAAGACAAGGTCTTTGGCCCTTTCAATCTCCGGATAAACCGCGCCCATGCAGGCGATTACCTTGTCCGCCACCTTGTGTATGAAAGGCTCCTTTATGCCTAAGAACCTGCCGTGACGGGCCGCGCGCCTTAAAATCCTCCGGAGCACATAGCCGCGTCCTTCGTTTGAGGGAAGGACGCCGTCCGATATGAGGAATGTAATTGCCCTCGCGTGGTCTGCGATGGCCTTTATCGAGACATCCTTTTCACTGTCCGTGCCGTATCTTACCTTTGATCTCGCCTCTATGGTTTCGATAAGAGGGGCAAAGATGTCGCTTTCGTAATTCGAGTTTTTGCCCTGCATTATTGCGGAAAGCCTCTCAAGCCCCATGCCCGTGTCTATGCAGGGTTTGGAAAGCCTTATAATCTCTCCTCCGAGTTCTCTGTTATACTGCATGAACACGAGGTTCCAGAGTTCGAGGTATCTGTCGCAGTCGCACCCCACGGAGCATGAAGGCTTTCCGCACCCGATGTCTTTCCCCTGATCAATCACTATCTCGGAGCACGGGCCGCACGGGCCTGTGTCCCCCATTGACCAGAAGTTGTCCTTTTCATCGAGCCTTACTATCCTCTCCCGTGAAATCCCTGTTTGCTTCTTCCAGATGGAAGCGGCCTCGTCGTCGTCCCTGAAGACCGTTGCCCATAGCCTGTCCTTGGGAAGGCCCATGTCCTTTGTCAAGAACTCCCACGCATAGGCAATGGCCTCCTCCTTAAAATAGTCGCCGAAGGAGAAGTTGCCGAGCATCTCGAAGAATGTATGATGCCGCGCGGTATGCCCGACATTTTCAAGGTCGTTGTGCTTGCCCCCGGCCCTCATGCATTTCTGGCAGGACACGGCCCTCTTGTAGTCACGCGTCTCTTCGTTCAAGAACACGCCCTTGAACTGAACCATGCCTGCATTGGTGAAAAGGAGGGTAGGGTCGCCTTTGGGGATGAGGCTTGAGGACTTTACGGTTGTGTGCCCGTTTTTTTCAAAAAAGGCTCGGAACAGGTTTCTTATCTCATAGGACTTCATCGGTATCCGCCTTCCTATACGCGTTCAGGATATCGAGCGCTAATGATGCCTGAAACCCCCTTGACATGAGGTGGCGCATTGCCCTTTCAAAATCCTTGGGAGAGAGAGGTGGCCTTGCCCCTCTCTCCTTGAGCCATTTTTTAATGGCCTCGCGCCCGGCCGCGGCCTCTGCCGCGTGGTCAAGGCCGGACAATGTTTCCTTTACGGTATCCGCATCTATGCCTTTAGAGAACAGCTCTGCGGCTATCTTCTCTCTGCCCCAGCGCCTGCCCGTTGACCTTGACTCAAGGAGCGCGTGAGCGAATTTTCTATCATCGAGATAACCCAAACGCGAAAGGTAATCTATTGCGGCCCGTATTTCTTCCGATGAAAAGCCCTTTGACTCAAGCTTTTCTTCCGCCTCTTTTACGCTCCTCTGCCTGTATGATAGAAGCCTGAGGACGGACTGAACCGCGCCCTGTTTTGCCTTGGCTTGTCCCATCCGGCAAAGGCCCTGCCGCCCTTAAAACCGTTCTATGCCGGGAGGCGCCGAGGCAGGGGCGTTGCCGCCTTTTTCAGCCTTTTCAGAATCCTTCCAGCCCATGTCGCTCGTGGAGCTTACCCCCCTGACCCTGAGGGCGAAGTCAGCCGGGTTGCTTGCCTGTTTGACCGCCTCCTCGTAGGATATGAGGCCCTTGTTGAGCAGTTCGAGAAGGGACTGGTCAAAGGTCTGCATCCCGTATGTGGTATATCCCTTATATATGGCGTCGAGTATGTCTTTTGTCTTCTCCTTGTTCTCTATGCACTCCCTTATGCGCGCTGTCGTGACCATGACCTCCACGGCCGGCACACGGGCCTTTCCGTCCTTTGTCGGGAGAAGCCTCTGCGACACTATGGCCTTAATGACCCCGGCGAGCTGTATCCTTATCTGCTTCTGCTGGTAAGGAGGGAAGACGGAAACTATCCTGTTTACGGTCTCCATGGCGTCAATGGTGTGGAGCGTTGAAAGCACCAGATGCCCTGTCTCAGCGGCCGTCAGGGCTATTTCTATTGTCTCCATGTCCCTCATCTCGCCGACCATTATGACATCAGGGTCCTGTCTTAACGCGCCCCTGAGCGCCTCGGAAAATGTCCTCGCGTCAACGCCTATCTCCCGCTGGTTTATTATGCACCTCTTGTCCTTGTGGAGGAACTCTATGGGGTCCTCGATGGAGACGATATGCGCGGACCTGTGATTGTTTACATGGTCTATAATAGAGGCGAGGGTGGTTGATTTTCCGCTTCCGGTAACCCCTGTGACAAGCACGAGGCCGCGCATCTCGGTTGAGACAGTCTCCAAAATCTTCGGCAGGTTTAATGTGCCGAAGGTCATTATGTTCATGGGTATCACCCTGAATACGATGCCCACGGCGCCTCTCTGCTGGAATATGTTTATCCTGAACCTGCCGAGGCCCGGCACGCTATACGCCATATCTATCTGGTGGTTGGTCTTGTATGTCTCCTTCTGGACATCGTTTAAAAGCCTCAAGGCAATCTTGGAAATCTCGTCGGGGGCGAGCCTGTCGTGGTTCTTGATGGGTATGAGGCTGCCGTGTATCCTCAAGACAGGCGGGAGCCCTGCCTTCATGTGCACATCCGAGGCCTTGCTTTTTACAGCGACATTCAGTACAGCAGTCAGGTCTATCTCCGCCATAGTTATACCTCTTTGACTTTGGTTTTTATGCCGTGCTGCAGAAGTATCTGCTTCTCTATCTCGGTTGAGGCATCCGGGTGCTCCTTGAGAAATGCCCGTGCCGACTCCCTGCCCTGTCCGAGCCTCTCTCCCTTGTATGAGAACCACGCGCCGCTTTTTTCGATGATATTATCGGCTGACGCGAGGTCGAGGATGTCCCCCTCGCGGGAGATGCCTTCGTTAAAGAGTATGTCGAACTCGGCTTCCCTGAAAGGAGGCGCGAGCTTGTTCTTTACCACCTTAACCCGTGTCCTGTTGCCGATGACGCTCTCGCCCTGCTTTATCTGTCCGATCCTCCGTATATCCAGCCTCACGGAGGCGTAGAACTTAAGGGCATTGCCGCCGGTCGTGGTCTCAGGGCTTCCGAACATCACCCCGATCTTGTGCCTTATCTGGTTTATGAATATGACGCAGGTGTTTGATTTGCTTATGGTGGCCGTGAGCTTCCTTAACGCCTGGCTCATGAGCCTTGCCTGAAGCCCCATGTGCGAGTCCCCCATCTCCCCCTCAAGCTCCGCCTTAGGCACAAGGGCCGCAACGGAATCTATGACTATAAGGTCAACGCCGCCGCTCCTTATAAGGACATCGGTTATCTCAAGGGCCTGCTCGCCGCTGTCAGGCTGGGAAAGAAGGAGGTCGTCCGTGTTTACGCCGAGCTTTTTAGCGTAACCTACATCGAGCGCATGCTCAGCGTCAATAAACGCAACAGCGCCGTCTGCCTTTTGGGCCTCCCCGGCTATATGAAGGGCGAGGGTGGTCTTGCCCGATGATTCAGGGCCGAATATCTCGACAACCCTGCCTCTGGGCACCCCTCCCACGCCGAGCGCGATATTCAGGGCAGGGGAGCCGGTTGAGATAACACCTACTTCCTGGGGCTGGAAGTCCTTTCCGAGACGCATTATGGAACCCTTGCCGAACTGCTTTTCAATCTGGCTGATGGCAAGGTCAACCGCCTTTGCCTTTGCCGGCTGGGTGTTTGACATCTTGGGCCTCCCTTCGAAAAATTCTTTGGATTATACCACAAAAAGATGAAAATCAACTTCTTAATTTAACCGTGGACTGGATGGAGAGACTGAACCCGCATCTAAAATAAACCTTTTAACTATCGAATATACCGCGCCTTTCGGACTTAGGACACTTTTAATGAGAGCATAGGAGCTTACCTTGAACTCAGCATCCGGAGTGGCTTTCAACTCCTCGGCAAGTGCGGCAAGCCTTTTTCCTTCCTTAAAAGACTTAATTCTGCAAAGCGTGAGGTGAGGGGAAAAGGGCCGCTCATCCTTTTCAAAGCC
>CAYIRV010000069.1:0-7966 GCA_964365865.1 uncultured Thermodesulfobacteriota bacterium
TGCGCTCGTAAAGGAAAGGGTTTGATGGCTAAAGACCCTGTATGCGGCATGGAGGTTGACGAGAAAGACGCCCAGTTCACGGTGCGCCTTGAGCATGAGTCTTTTTACTTCTGCTCAAAGCCGTGCATGGAGAACTTTGAGAAAGAGTCCGGCCTGCGCTCCGGCGATGCGGGAAAAAAGTGGTGGCAGAAGATTCTGAAGGAACCGAAGGGCGAGCCGCCAAAGTGCCACTGACGGCCTCCCCCCCCTCACCCCTGCAGTTGTAGTTGTAGCCCACCGTTCCCTTCAACGAGCAGCTTTTTGGTGGGCGATGCCCACCCTACAATCTGTTTGGAAGTGAATTCTCCATACAAAAAAAACCGGGCGCCCGTAAGGGCGCCCGGCAAGCAGAAAGGGGCGGGCTCAGCCTACTACCTTTTCCTTGATTATGGTGGGGGTGATGAAGATTAGCAGCTCCTTCTGAGTGTCGGAGATCGACTTTGTCTTAAAGAACCAGCCGATTACAGGGATGTGCATGAGGTAGGGGATGCCCCTCTCTATCTCGCTCTTGTCGGATATGACAATGCCGCCTATGACCGTGGTCTCGTTGTCCTTTACGAGCACCTCGGTGGAAGACTCCTTCTTGTTTATGGAAGGCTCGCCTGAGGCGGTCCTGAATGTGCCTATGGAGTTTCTGCTCGCCTTTATCTTCATCAGCACGCTCCCGTCAGGGGTGATGTGCGGAGTAACGGTAAGGCTTAAGTTGGCGTCAATGAATGTCGTTGATGTGCCTGTTGCCGAGGTCGTTGAGAACGGGATTGATTCTCCCTGCTGTATCTTGGCCTCCTTGTTGTCCATGGTGGTGATACGCGGCCTTGATATGGTCTTCAGGCGGCCGTCCTGCTCGCCGGCCGAGATGCGGAGGTCGAGTATGAGCGGGTTACCGCCGGCCTTGCCTAATATGAATCCGAGTGCGCCTAACGTGCCGGCCGTCCCTGTTGCAGGAAGGTTCACCGCGTAATTTGAGACGCCCGGTATCGAAGGACGGGATAGTTTATCCACCGGGTAAACGCCGCCGCCCGCGAGTATCGCGCTTTGGGTCACCGGGTCAACTTGACTTTGCCCTAATGAGGAACTGCTGCCGAATGCGCCGTAGTGGATACCGCTGTCCTCGCCGGTGTTGGACGCGTAGTCAAGGCCCCACTGAATCCCTAAGTCTCTGGCGAAGCTCGATTCAGCCTCCACAATCCGCGCCTCTATAAGCACCTGCGGGACCACGGTGTCGAGCTTCTTGACTAATTCCACCGCTACATCTATGCCGAGCGGGATGTCCTTCACTATAAGGGTATTGGTGCGCTCGTCGCTCGACACGCTCCCCCTGTCCGTAAGCACGCCCTTGATCTGCGGCGCAAGCTCCGATGCCTTGGCGTAATTCACGGCAATATACTCTATATCGAGGGCCTCGAGCTTCTCGTGCGCCTTCATGGCCGCGAGAGTCGCTTCCTTCTCCTGCCGCAGTTTGGCAGCCGGCGCCACCCTTATGATGTTGCCGTCTCTCGTCTTGTCAAGGTCCTTTGACCTGAGTATCAGGTCAAAGGCATGGTCCCACGGCACATTCTTGAGCCGGAGCGACATCGTGCCCTTCACATCGTCTGAGGCGATGATGTTCAAGTTGCTCACCTCGGCAAGGAGCCTCAGTATGTCGGTTATGTTGGCGTCCACCATGTCGAGGTCAATCCTCTTGCCGCTGTAGCCGTCAGGCGTTGCGGCGGCTGCCGCTTCTTTCTCTGTTGCTTGGACCGCGGGCGAGGTGAAATCAATATTGAGCGTGCCGTTGTCCTCTTTGACCTCGTAGTAACTCTTGTCCGCGAGCATGACGAGCACGCGGACATCCTTTGGCTCGGCAGACTGCTGATAAGAGCTTATGCTTAATACCGGTGTATTCAGCTTGGAGGCATCGAGCGTGCGGACAAGTTCGTCCTTTATTGTGGCCCCGCTTATATCGAGCACAACGGTCTTTCCGTCCTCTGACTCCTTCACCGTATACGCGGTCTTGCCTGTGCTGACAACCGTAAGCCTTCCCTTTCCGCCGCTGCCTTGATAATCAATCCTTTCAACCTCTATAAGGGGTTTTTCCTGTTTCACTTCCTCTTGATTTTTCTCCGGAGCCGTTGCTGCCTCCACTGAAGGAAGCGGTTCGGTCTCTGCTACAGCCGCGACCGCCTGAGCCGCGGCAGGGGCCGCCTTGGCCGCGTTTCCGGCAAGCTCCTTTGAAAGGATGTCATCCTTAGGCTTCTCGAGCAGCGCTGTCTGGACCAACGCGGCCTTTTCCTTCGCACTCGCGGCCTCTCCGCCGAATGCCACGACGAGCGAGTTGTCGGTCTTTGTTATGTTGTAAACCGGCAGGGCCTTGCCCGGAGAATCAAACACGAGCCGCACCTTGTCGCTGTGGCTGCCTATGCGCACGGCCCTGACGAACTTGTTCCTGACATTCATGAATTCCTTGCCCGAAGAGTTGCTTACGCCCCACAAATCAACTATGACCCTCGAAGGCGTGTCGAGCTCGAATGAATTGTAGCTGCCTATGGCGCCGTCCGCCTTGATTCTGAAGGATGCGCCTTTCGCGCTCTTTGAAAGTTCTACCCCTGTGATTTTCGTTGCAAGCATTGCCTCTGTCTTTGCCGCAGTCTCTGATGCCTTCGGGGCCTCTGCCTCCGGCAGAGCGTCTACAGCCGCTGCAGGCGCGGTCTCTATAGGCACAGCGGCCTCGGCAGCCGGAACTTCAGGCTCTGCCGCAGCCTCGACTTCAGGGGGCGCCGGCTTATTAAACATAACGAGAAGGCTGTTCTCGCCTGATTTCACCTCGTGCTCAATGCCGTCCTTGAGGCCGATTATGATTCTGCCTATCCTTTCTTCGCCGCCGTAGGACTCAACTATTATATCGTTAAGAAAGTCGTTATTGACCTTTGTCGCATTAGGAACCTCCGCGGTTGATATGCCGGGCAGGTCGACTATAAGCCGCGCCGGGTCGGAAAGCCTAAAGACCGTATACTTTACAGGGCCTGTGGCGGAAATCATGACCCTGTCGCCCTCGCCCACGACATCTATGGATTCGATTGCAGTCCCGGCCTGCCGCTTCTCCGCAGGCGATGCCTGACCGCCGGCCCCGCTTATATCCATGGGGCCGGTTGAAGCGCACCCTGCAAAGGCCGTTGCAAACGCTAACGCGAGCACAACCGCCTTAACCCCAAGCCGTCCCCTATAAGAAAATACACGCATAAGACCTCCGCATTATATTGATGATGAAAATTCCGTATTGCCGCCTAACGCCGTCATTTAACCGTCTCACCATCCTTGCCGGACGGCATCTTGATTTCCACATCGTTAATCGAAGCCGCCTTGCCATCCTCGTCGAAGAACTTCTCCCTTATGGTTATGCCTTTACTGTCTATCTTCACAATCCGGCCTTCCCTGGCCCCGAGTATGTCGCCCTCCCTGACTATATAGCGCTTCATGTCAGGGGCTAACACCAGGGCGCTGGATTTTTCAAGCCCGGTAACCACGGCTATTACCTTGAAGGAACTCGCCTCACAGCATTCTAAAGGCCCTTTTACCTTCTGCTCCTTTTTGACGCTTACAGCAAGCACGATATGGCTCAGGAACGGGTTCCGCCTGAGCCCGGGCTCATCGACTTCCTTGGCCTCATGAACAGGCTCTGCCGCGGGTTTAGCCGCCTCAGCCGGCCTTACTGCCTCAGGCTTCTTTTCAGGCTCCGCCTCCTTGGCCCCCTCCTTCTTGCACGAAAACAGGAATAGAGGCACAAGAGCGGCAAAGATGAGATATTTAAAACTCCCGGCCTTCACTTCTTCTGCTCCCCTTCCGGCGGCCCGGGTATGAACCTGAATGTCGTAGCCACAAACTCGGCCTTAAGCAACGGTATGCGGTTCTTATGCCCCTGAGATACGATGTCCAGATTGCCGACATTCACTATCCTCGGAAGCCTTGAGACCCGGTAGCTGAAGCTGAACATGCTCTCGAACCTCCCCTCAACGCTCATGTTCACCGGGATCTCGGCGTAAAATCCCTTCGGCACCTCGCGCCCCGGCTTAAAGAGCATGATCTTCAGCCCGGCATCCTCGCCTGAGGCGCTTATGCTGTCAATTAGGTCGGGTATCTCCTTCTCGTTAGGCAGCTGCGCGATGGCCGCGCTGAGCTTTTTTTCCATCTCATCCTTTTCGGATAGATACCTGGGGATGTCCGCGGCTATGGACCTGTTCTCGTTCAACTTGACATTAAGCTCATCCATCTGCACGGTAAGGCTCTTCACCTCGGCGTACTTGGGGCCGGTAAGGAACCAGTAGAAGAGGCCGGCAATGACGACATTCACCACGGCCACGAGCGCCGCCTTTTTGGCAAGCGGGAGTTTTAAAAGCGTATCGAAGTTGAGCTTTAGTTTCAATGCCATCGCTGAACCGTCACTTGGGTTTGCCTTTTTCGAGCCTTATGGTGAAACTTATGACATCGGCGTTGGTCTCTCTTTCGACCGTCCTCTGCGCCACATCGAGTTCCACGAACCCGAGGTCCTTGTGCTTCTGCAGCCCCCTCATGAAGTCCGCGACCACCTCTTCATTGGAGGCGAACCCCTTGAGCACGACCGCGGCCCCCTCGTCCTTGAGGGAGGCGAGCCATGCCTTCTCCGGCATGGAGCCGCTTATCATGGTAAAGAGCTTTGCCGGGCCTGTCCTTGCGGCCTCGAGGTTGGTTATGACCTTTAGTTTCTCCTCGACTATCCTCTTCTGCTCCTTTATCTTGGAGAGTTCCCCTATCTTCTTCTTGAGGTCCTCTATCTCCACCTCTCCCTTGGCTATGTCCTCCCTGAACGCCGACGCCTCGCCCCTTACCACAAAATAGACGGCAACGCTGATGGCCAGCACGCAGAAGGTAATCAGCCCGGCCACCGTCAGCTGGAACCTTATGGACTCCTTCTTCTTGGCGGCCCTTACGGGCAGGAGGTTTATCCGTATCATCTGTCCGCGAACCTCCTCGTGCCGAGCCCCACGGCGACCACGAAGAACGGGGCCACGGCCTTAAGCCTTTCGGGATCGAACTGTTTCGGGTCGCATTCGAGGTTCTTGAACGGGTTTGAAAGCTCGACCGGTATCCCTGTCTTCTCCTGTATCATCTGCATGAGCCCGCGGGCCTTGGCCCCGCCGCCGGAGAGGTAAATCTTGCCTATGGTGATGCCCTGGCTCCCGCCGAGATAGAAGTCCAAAGACCTCTTTATCTCAAAGGACATATTCGTGGATACGGTCTCTATGACCGTGGAAAGCTCGGCCCCGGACTCGGGCTTGGGGGCCTCCGTGCCTCGCTTAAGGGCCTCGGCGTCCTTGAAGCTTATGTTCATCTGCCTCTGGATTTCCTCGGTGAACTGGTTGCCTCCCATCGGGATGGACCTCGTGAATATGGTCATGCCCCCGAGGATTACGCTCAAGCTCGTGATAGACGCCCCGATATTCACTACCGCCGCAGCCTCGTCCGTGGTTACGGGATAATTTATGTCGAGCATGTTCTCAAGGGCGAAGCAGTCGACATCCATGACCGCCGGGTTGAGCCCCGCTTCCTTTATGACATTGGTATAGTCGTTTATGACATCCTTCTTTACCGCAACGAGCATCACATCCATCTGGCCGCGGCCCTCGCTGTCGGCCCCGAGTATCTGAAAATCAATATTGACCTCGGCGATGGGGAACGGGATATACTGCTCGGCCTCCCACTGGATGCTCTCGGCAAGCTCCTCCTCCGGCATGGCAGGCAGGCTCACCTTCTTTATTATGACGGAATGCCCGGTTAAGGCCGAGACCGCGTCATTGACCTTAACATGGTGCTCCTTCAGCAGCTCCTTTATGGTGTTGGTGACGGTCATGGAGTCAATGATGGAGCCGTCAACTATCGCCTCTGGCGGGAGCTCGGCCATGCCGAGCTTTAGGAGCGACCAGCCCTTCTTGGTCTGGGCCATATGCACGAGCTTTATGGAATTGGAGCCGATGTCAACGGCCACGGCATCCTTTTTCTTCAAAAATGGCAGAAAAGACAGATCCAACTTCCCCTCCGCTAATCGAGAAATACCTTGTTCTTCTGAGTAAGTTTGAGTCCGAGGGCCTGCAGGATTTTCCTCATGGTGTCCATCCTGCAGCCGTGCCCCTCCTCGACCCTGTCTATGGTAATCGGCGAAATCCCGGCCTTTCTCGCAAGCTCGGCCTTGCTGAGCAGCAGGCTCTCCCTCATCTTTTTTAGATTATTCTTCGGCATTTGACAGCGACTTAAGTCACATCTGGATGAACGATAAAGCGCCCCCGGGGCCAAAGCCTATGCCGGGTTCTTTTGGATGCTATTCCAATTTCTAAAGTTTGTCAATATATTTCTTTAATTTGATGTAACTTCACATAACTATGCTTAATGTAGATGTATCAGTCAACAGTTATCAGTAAGAACCGATAACCTTAAAGGGGAAAAAGAGGGGGCTAATAAAAACCGTGAGCGTGATCCGTTATAAAATACGCATCACGCTCACACATACAGGGGGAATTGCCGCTCCTTACAACTCTCTCCACTCCCTCCTTGTAATCGTCAGGGAACCGTAGTTCTGCCAGCCCTGCGGCAGGTTCTGCACGGGCGCATATGTGAAGTTGGCCGCAACGCCATTTCCGCCGATTTCGAACTCGTTCGAGTCAGCGTCGTTGTCGCCGCCGACCACGATGGAGCCGCTCATGTTGAAGGTGGCTGTGTTGCCCGTGGAGGCCTCCACCTCGAACTCCTCGGTGGCCACGATGACCGCGCCGTTCGTGGCTGTCCCGACATTCACATTGATGGACGAGTATTTGGCCTTGAACTCGACCTTCTCGGCCACGATGGCGAGCCCGTTGGAGGGCTGGAAGTTCAATGTACCGGCCCCGCCCTCTATGTCTATCTTTCCGACAGGCGTGGTGTTGTTGGAGGCCGTGCCCACGAGTATGGTCGAGGTTACGGTGGCGGAGCCGGTGTTCGGGCCGATGAACTCGAGGTGTTTCAGCGAATCGAACACATTCACTATGGCCCCCCTGTTGGCCGTGATGTACGGCTCCTGAGACGGGGCCACATAGGCGTTCCACTGGTGGGCGCCTATGAACGGCTTGCTCTTCTCGGCATTTGAGGACGCGAATGTCCAGAGCTGTATTCCGGTCGTGCATCCTCCGCCAGTGCCGTCTGTGCCTAACCCGTTCCATCCGGCGTTGGCGCACCAATATACCTTGTGGGTCCATGTGCTTCCGGCCTTTGTGGCGTCTATCCGCGATGTCGCCGTGTAGCTGGTCCCGAGCGTGGTCATGGCGAAGTTCACATTCCACGAGCAGGGCGACACGCAGGTGCCCGGCACATTGGCGAGCCCAGGGGTCATCACATACACCTGCTGGTCCAAGAAGTTGCTCTGGTCCTGATAATAGGGGAAGTCAAGCACAGGAGCCTCTACCGCGGACGCGCCGTCGTTGCATGACTCGAACATGCCGCTGTTGCAGTTGGGCGTAATATTGCCCGGGGATGATGCCTCGGCCTGGCTTACATTGTAGTTGCCCTGAAGATGCAGGTCGTTGCCGGCGTAGAGCTTTCCTATGAATGTGCCCGGGTTGCTTCCCGCGCCCGTGCCTTCAATCTCGCCGTCGGAGTATGTGGCGTAGTCAAAGGCCGTGATCGATGTCCTCAGTATAAGGCCGATTTTCCTCGCCACGCCGTCAACCGTGCCTGACGACTCGATGAGCACATCCTGCGATCCGAGCGGGGCGTAAATCTCGGAGGCCGGCCTGCAGGAAGGCGGGGCGCCCATGCCTGTGCAGTTTGTATTGTTGTTGTTCCTGCCGTTCGAGCCTATGGCGTCATAAACCGTAACCGTGTATGAGCCGGTAGAGCCTGGGAGCGATATGGCCCCCTGGCTCTGGTCGGCCCATGTGCCTCCTGA
>CAYIRV010000070.1:0-7960 GCA_964365865.1 uncultured Thermodesulfobacteriota bacterium
TAGGGTGGGCATCGCCCACCAAAAAACTGCTCGTTGAATGGAACGGTGGGCCACAAAACTTTCTTTGATTTTAAGCGAAGGCTTCAGGATGAAAGCACGTGCAGGACGGCGTTGTTAAGCTCTTCTATCGTAAACGGCTTGCTCAACCGCCTGCAGCCGGTATCCGCGAGGAACCCCTGCGTATCCGAGCTTACGCTGTCCCCGGATATGAAGATGATTTTTGCGGCCGCACCGGGATTGACCTTCTTTACCTCGCGGTAGAAGTCCTTGCCTGAAAGGCCCGGCATCTTTATGTCGCTTATAATGACATTGTAAGGGGCTTTCTTGAGCTTTTCCAAGGCGTCTACGGCCGTAGACGCCCTATCAACCAAGAAGCCAGGCGCCTTGAGCGCCTCTTCGAGTATGTCCAAGACTATCTCCTCGTCGTCAAGGGCAAGCACCCTGTTGAGCCCGCGTGCCGCGAACTCCTTGAGCCGGGCAACGGTCTCTCCGGCGGCTACAGGCATTTCCTCAGCGGCTTTTGCCTCTGAAATAACCGGAAGCTCGACTACGAATACCGTGCCTCCGCCTGAGCGCTGGGAAGCGTATATGTCCCCGCCGTGCTCCCTTACTATGCCGTATGAAATCGAAAGACCGAGTCCCGTGCCCTTGCCCACGGCCTTTGTGGTGAAGAACGGGTCGAAGATTTTGTCGGCAAACTCACTGGCTATGCCCGCGCCTGTGTCCTCCACCATCACTGTAATCATGCCGCTTATAAGCCCGCTCTTGACAGTGATGCTGCCTAAAGACCCCTTTTCCTTAATCGCGTCGCGGCCGTTATTGATGAGGTTCAGAAACACCTGCTCCATCTGGTGCGGGTCGAACATGGTCTTGGGTATGGTCTCGTCGAGCGCTAAGACCACCTCGATGTTGTCAACCCGGAACTGATATGACCTAAGCTCGACCGCGTCCCGGACGGCCTTGTTTATTGACTCGTATCTCCTCTCAGGCTTGTGCCAGCGCGCAAAGGTAAGGAGGTTGTCAATAATCTTTTTGCACCTGAGCGTAGCGTCGTTTACCTTCCTGAGTCTCTTATTGACCGCATCTCCCAGACCCTCTTCCATGAGAAGCTCCGAATAGCACATGATGCCTGTAAGAGGGTTGTTCAACTCGTGCGCCACGCCTGACACGAGTTCTCCGAGGGAGGAGAGCTTATCGGCATGGACAAGCCTCTGGCCAAGGAGCCTCTCCTTTGTGATGTCCCTGATATACACGACCGCCTTGCCTTCGCTGCCGTCAAGGAGCGGGAACGAGTGCCTTATGAATACCCTGCCGTCGGCCATCGTTGTCTCAAGCTCCGTTGGCATACCCGTGTCTATGGCCGCCCGGACAGGACAGTCCTTCACGCACTCGTCGAGCCCGAAGAACGAGCAGATTCTTTTGCCTACGGCCTTCTCAGGGGATGTCTTGAAACTGTCGAGGAAGTGCCTGTTTGCCTCCACTATATTAAGGTCCCTGTCAATGAGGAGCACGAAGTCCTGAATGCTGTCGTATATGAGCCTCAGCTTGTCCTTGGCCTTCTTAATCTCCTCTTCCTCGGCCCTTATGGTCTTGTTCGCGCCGTGAAGCTCCATGTTCTTCCTGTCCAAGTCCTCGTTAAGGAGCTTCAATTCCTCGTTTATGGCGTGCAGTTCCTCGGTCTGGCTCTGGGCCTCCTCGTATGCGACCTCCATTTCCTCGTTCTTTGTCTTAAGCTCCTCGTTCAGCAGCGCGAAGGCCCTGTTGTTCGCCTCTATCTCCTTGAGATACCGCTCCTTCTCCGCCCCCTTCCTCATCACCTCGTCCATCATGTAGTTGAAGGCCTTCGCGAGGATTTTTATCTCGTCCTTTGCGTCAGGGGCAGGGTCAACCGGGATGCGGGCCGCGCTGTCGCCTGCGGCAAAGGCCGTGAGCTTGGATTTGAGGATGTTAAGGGGCCTCGTTATCTTATTGGTGGAGACAAATGACGCGAGGAGCGAAAACGCAATGCCGATGAACGTTATGATGGCTATGACCGTCTGGTTCTTTTTCTGTATGACCCAGAGGCTCTCCTTTGATATGCCGACATCGAGCGAGCCAATGACCTTTCCCCTGAAGTCCTTTATAGGCTCGAATGCGGAAAGGTATTCCACGCCGTCAACATCCCACTCGCCGGAGGACGATTTGGCCGCGCCCGTGTCCTTTAGCGCCCAGTCCGGGATGGCTGTATTCCTGATTGACCTCCCCTTGCCGTCCATGAGGTTTGTTGACACCCGCACGCCTTGCATTGAGATGGATGTGAACAGGCCCGGTATCTTATTTGCGACCAATTCAGGGATGTGGCTGTTGTTATTCAAGACATCAGCGGTTATTATGGCCCCGAGCGGCTTATGTCCGTCCATGAACACAGGGGTTACGACAACGAGGGATAGAGCGTCTTTCGGGGCGTTTACGCCCTTTTGAGCCGGGGCATTGACATCAACGCCAGATGACATGTCCGCGGCCCCCGCGCCCTCAAGCTTAAGAATCCATGCCGGGATTATCTCGGTCGAGACCAACACCCCGCGGCCGTTTATTGCCGAGGACACAAGGCCGCTTAAGTCCATCACATCCCCTGCGTCAAGGCTGTTAAGGCGCACTATGACCCTTGAGTTAGGGTCAACAACCGTCCATATGTCAACATAGGGCCTTTTCTCCTTCCAATCCCTGAGCACCTTTTTGAGGTAGGCCCTGTCAGACCGGACAACAGCATTTTTAAGCTCGCGGGATGTGGCGGCCTGCAGCATGCCGTATCGCATCTGGTCAGCCCTCGTATAATACTCTGTCCATGCGGCCTTAAGCCCTATGGCGATTTTCTCTTCGGCCTTTGACACGAGAATCGAATCAACAACCCTGTAGGAAATGAACGCGAGGAGCGTCATGGGAATCAGTATCACGAGGAGGAATACGCTCGTGAGCTTAAAGCCCATGCTCCTGTTGTCAAAAGACCTGAAAAGAGGATTATTATTCACGGCTAACCTGTCTTTCTATAGATATTGGCCCCGGGCCCGATCTGGCTGTAGCTTGATGAGAACGGCTGAGGGAGCACCTCGGCCTTTCCGAGCGCGAAGACGCCGCCCTTCTTAAGACCGCTGTCGAGCTTTTGGAAAACAACATCCTGAAGCTGCTTATTGAAGTATATGAAAAGATTGCGGCAGAAAAGCACATCAACCTTTGCGAGCGGCCAGTCCCTCACAAGGTCGTGGCAGCCGAACCTGACAAGGTTCCTTATCGAATACTTGACCTTATGGCCGTGGCCGTGCGGGAAAAAATACTTCTCCTTCATGGCAGGGCTGACATTTACAAGCGACTCCTGCCTGTAAATAGCCTTCCGGGCGCTGTCCAGAGCGTCATGGCATATGTCCGTGGCATAAATCTTGGTCTTTTGAAGGGCCTCGGGGCTCAAGGATTCCGCGAAAAGCATGGCTAATGAATAAGCCTCTTCGCCTGTGGCGCACGCCGTGCACCAAGCCTTTATTCCTTCGCCTGATGATGTCAGGCGGCCGAGTTCCCTGTAGAGGTAGCTGAATGCCTCAGGCTCCCTGAAAAACTCACTGACCTTTACTATAAGGCATGAAAAAAGTTCGTTGTATTCTTCCTGGTCTTTTTCGAGGATGTCGAGGTAGTCCCTGTATGTGGGTACGCTTAGCGCGCTAAGCCTTTTGGATACTCTTCGCTTCAGGCTTGTGGCCTTGTAATCCCTGAAGTCCCAGCCGCGCTCAAAGTAAAGCTTATCCAAAATCAGCAACAGGTCTTCATCTGAATGAGGCAACGCGCTCCGCTCTGCTGTTTTCATCTGAGAAGTCCTCATCATGTTGCGGCAGTCATTGAAATTATATATGAAAAAAATAACATTTGCAACCTGTCCACAATATACCTAATAAATATATATACTGCTATAGCGCATGACATGTCAAGCTTTTTTCTTTACGCAAACATGAAAAGAAAAACCGTCTCTTCATGACAGTCTGCCGGCTTTTAATGCCCTTGCCTGTGTGTTATGATTTTCACGCATGGAACTTACAGGCATAATAAGCGAGGTGTTGCTCGATGTCCGGGCAAGCACACACGGCGAGGCGTTAGACAAGCTCCTCGAAAGCCTTTTCAAGGGACGCGCCATGAAAAAGCCCGGAAGGGCCTTGTGCGACCTGAAGACGCACGAGAGCGCAAAGGGCGCGCTTTCAGGCACGGGCACGGCCATATTCCACTGCCTCTCTGAAGACGCCGAGTCTCCTGCCCTCGCGGTCGCAATATCGAAAAAAGGCATTGCCGAAGGCAAAGGCAGGCTAAGGAAAAAAGACGCGCCAATCCGCATATTCCTCCTCCTCGTATCTCCGATAAAGGAAAGCGGCACGCACATACAGACGCTTTCAAATCTCGAATGGCTCCTTCTCCACAGGGCGTTCAGGGCCGAATTATTGAACGGCAAAAATCCCGATGATGTAAAAAAGGCCTTCAAGAGGGCGTCAGGCGAAAGGTCGGCGTTTATACCGCTCGAAAAAGAAGAGGTCTTAACCGAGCTTTCCACATCTGAAAATGGCCTCTCTTCAAGCGAGGCCGCAAAAAGGCTCAAGATTACCGGCCCTAACGCGCTCAAAAAGGCCCCGCGCATATCGCTCTTAAAGGATTTTCTGTCGAACATGTTTTTAAACCTCTTCGCCGTCCTCTTATGGGCAGGCGGCCTCATGTCGTTCATAGCAGGCATGCCTGAATTAGGCGCAGCCATATTCCTCGTCATCATAATAAACGCGGTCTTCAGCTTCTGGCAGGAGTACAAGGCCGAGAGGGCCGTTGAGGCGCTCGAAAGGCTTTTGCCGAGAAAGGTGCGGGTCGTAAGGGACGGGACCGAATCCGAGATTGACGCCTCGCTCATCGTTCCCGGGGACATCGTGAAGCTCGCTGAAGGCGCGGCCGTGCCTGCCGACGGCAGGCTCATCGAAGCCAATGACATGAGGGTTGACAACTCCGCGCTCACAGGCGAGAGCACGCCGGTTTACAAGGTGTCAGAGCCTCTCGTTGACGGACATGCCTTCATATGGACAGAGGTCCCGAACATGGTCTTTGCCGGCACATCGGTGCTATCAGGCACAGGCAGGCTCGCGGTTACGGCAACCGGCATGGACAGCGAAATCGGCCGGGTGGCATACCTTACGGAGACCATCAAGGCGGAGATGAGCCCGCTTCAGAAGGAGATGGTGAGCATCACGAAGGTCATAACCTATATCGCCGTGGGGTTAGGGCTTCTATTTTTCTTCCTCGGATACGCGGCCGCCGGGCTTGGGCTCGCGGGGAGCTTCATATTCGCCATAGGCATAATAGTCGCCAATGTCCCTGAGGGGCTGCTCCCCACCGTAACACTTTCGCTCGCCATGGGGGTTCAAAGGATGGCCGCGAAAAAGGCCATCGTCAAAAAACTATCCGCAGTCGAAACCCTCGGAAGCGCGACGGTCATATGCACTGACAAGACCGGCACGCTCACCACCAACCAGATGTCCGTCAGATACATCTATGCCGGCGGCAGGCTTATCGAGGTTACGGGGAGCGGGTACGGGCCTATTGGAGAGTTCCTTCTTGACGGCAAAAGCCTTGCTCAGGATGCCCTCGATTCCCTTGGCGTTAAAATGCTGCTCGATGCCGCGGCCCTGTGCAACAACGCGGCAGTGCATCAGCCCGTGGACAAGGAGAGCGGCCAATGGACAATCTCCGGAGACCCGACAGAGGCCGCGCTCCTCTCGGCTGCCATGAAGGCCGGGGCCGGCCTTGATGCGCTTCAAAAGAAATATCCGAGGGTCGCGCACATCGCCTTTGAGAGAATCAGAAAACGCATGACGACTGTCCACGAACAGGCCCCTGACGCGCATGAGAAAAACATGCATGTTGTCGCTTATGTAAAGGGCGCTCCAAAGGAGATGCTTGAGCTCTGCGCCTCTGTTGTCATGGCAGGCGAAACAGTCTTGCTTACGGCTGAACTTAAAAAAGAAATACTCGAAAAAAACGACGGCCTCGCTGGAAAGGGGCTGAGGATGCTCGCCGTGGCCTTTAAGCGCATGGAAAAAAGAAACGCTTACAGCGCTGGAGATACTGAAAAGGACCTGACTTTTATCGGCCTCGCGGCCATGCTCGACCCCCCGAGGCCGGAGGTTAAGGCCGCGGTGGCGGACTGCGCCACGGCAGGCATAAGGGTCATCATGCTGACAGGCGACTACGGCCTGACGGCAAGGGCCGTTGCGGAGGAGGTAGGGCTTGGAAGCGGGATAAAAGCCGTAACAGGCGAGGAGCTTGAAAGGCTCGGACACTCGGAACTCCGGGACATCCTTAAGAAAGGCAATATCATATTCGCCCGCGTTACCCCAAAGGACAAGCTCCGCGTTGTAACTGCCCTGCAGGATAACGGGGAGGTCGTTGCCGTAACCGGGGACGGCGTGAACGACGCGCCTGCGCTCAAGAAGGCCGATATAGGCATAGCCATGGGCATGAGGGGGAGCGACGCGGCAAAGGAGGCGGCTGAGATAATCCTAAGCGACGACAACTTCGCTTCCATAGTCGAGGCTATCAGGGAGGGCCGGGCGGTTTACGCCAACATAAGAAAATTCGTCACATACATCCTCGCGTCAAACATCCCTGAAATAATACCGTTCATCGCCTTTGTGATATTCAAGATACCTCTGCCCCTCACCGTGATGCAGATACTCGCCGTTGACCTCGGAACCGACATATTCCCGGCGCTCGGACTCGGGGTCGAGCCTCCTGAAAAAGGCATGATGAACCTGCCGCCGAGGCCGCGGAACAAGAGGCTCCTCGATTTAAAGACCATTCTCAGAGCATACTGTTTCCTCGGCCCGATAGAGGCCGCGCTCGCGATGTCCGCGTTCTTCTTCGCGTTCTGGCTCAGGGGCTGGACACCGGGCGCGCCTTTACCCGAAGCCGGGGCCATTTACATGGCTGCGACCACCATGACATTCGCGGGCATCGTGGCCTCGCAGATGGGCAATGTCTTTGCCTGCAGGACAGACCGTCAGTCCGTATTTGCCGCCGGTTTTTTTAAAAACCCTCTCGTCGTCAAAAGCCTCGCCATCGAGGCAGGGCTTGCCGCCGCGCTAATCTTCATACCTCAACTCAACAGGGTCTTCGGCTTCAGCCCATTAACCGTTAAAGACATCGCCTTCCTGTCGTTCTTCCCGGCTGTGCTGCTCGGGGCAGAGGAGTTGAGAAAGCTCCTCCTGAGGAGAAAAGACGCCAAAAAAACACCCCGCAAGTAAATACACTTGAACGGGCCTCCGCCCTTAAGGTATTATGATAAGCGAGGACTGGAAAATTAACCCCACCCAGCCTCCCCTTTACAAGGGGAGGAGTTATCAACTTTTGATGTTTACGATTATGCCCCTCACCTTTATCCTCTCCCCACAGGGGAGAGGGTAGGGTGAGGGGGTCATTTGAAATATAAATTAGGACATTAACTTAAGAGGTGCGGCGCAATGTCTGACACTGCAACAAACAAGAAATCCGTGACCATAGTGCTCTTCAGCGGAGAGATAGACCGGGCCATTGCTGCCTTTGTCATAGCAACTGCCGCGGCATCCATGGGCATGCAGGTGAGCATATTCTTCACATTCTGGGGCCTCAATGTGATAAAAAAACAAGGCGGGCTTTTAAGGGGACAGAACTGGATGCAGCGGATGCTCAACCTCATGAACTACGGACACGCGAGGAAACTCGCGCTGTCGAAGCTCAATATGCTCGGCATGGGGCCTGCCATGCTCAAGACCCTCATGTCGCAAAAAAGGGTCCCGTCTCTCCCTGAGATGATGGACATAGCCCGGAGCCTCGGTGTGAAGTTCTACCCGTGCGAGATGACGATGTCCGTAATGGGCCTGAAAAAAGAGGACTTCATCGAGGGCTGCCACGATGTCATCGGCGCGGTGTC
>CAYIRV010000071.1:0-7947 GCA_964365865.1 uncultured Thermodesulfobacteriota bacterium
CTGTTAAAATTTCGGATTTTTCCGCATTCTCCTAAAGGCCATTATTCAATCACCGCCGAGCAGCCTCGAAAGCTCCTTCAGCATCTTGTCCCTATGCGTGCCGCCCCAGTACACGCGCTTGCATGCCGGGCATCTCGAAAACTTTTTCTGGGTCATGAGGACATATTCCGGAACCAAACCCTTGACCGAGGCCTTTTCAACATCAGCGAGGACCCTCCCGCACCGCAGGCATCTTGTCAAAACCACTGCGCCCTTTAAATCAAAGTTTTCAACAACCTGCCTGAGCTGCCCCTCTATATGGTCGCCTTTGACAAAAAAACACCTGCCACTGAGCGCCCTCCTTTTGGCGAGGAGCGTATCCCTCGTAAGCACTATACGGCCTTCAGACAAGGCCCTTTGTATGAGCGCGCCGTCGCTTATATGCCTTTCGTATTCCACATCGCATCCGAGCGTCCTCAGCCACCTTGCGAGGCTTCCGAGCATTGCGTCCGCGAAGAACCTCTGCCTCTCCCTCATAACAGACCGGCAACGGCTATGCTCTCCCACTTGGCGCTCACGGTCTTCCACGCCCCGTCCTCTTTCTTCAGGACGATTGAAAATAAAAACCCGTCGGCGTTCTCAGGCACGATGTCCTTCAGGCCCTTTACCTCGCCGTGCCTCGTGATGAGGGCGCGGACCTGAGCGAGCGCCGTGTCCTCCTTTACCTCGACATCAATCCCGCGGATAAAGATGCTTACGCTCCCCTTCTTCATGACCTCATAGAAGACAATGCCCTTTACCGCGTTATAGTCGTTGCCTGAATCGTCCGCGTATTTCTTTGATATCGCCCGCATAACGCCGGACATGTCCTTTTCCTCGGCCGCCAGAACGGCCTTGGCGAGCGTCTCTTTGATTATATCCTCTTCGCTCGCCCTGCGCGCGCACGAGGGAAACGCCGCGAGGAATGAAAGCACGCAGAGCAAGGCGCATGCTGTTTTTGACAGGCTTCTCATGCCCACCCCATAAGCGGAGCAAGTATCATCAGGCCCAACATTATGATGACAAAGCCGCCGATGTCGAAAATAATCCCCTTTTTCACCATGGAAAGTATTGGAACGAGGCCTGAGCCGTAGACAATGGCGTTCGGCGGGGTTGACACCGGGAGCATGAACCCGAAACTCGCGCCCAGACACGCACCGAGCGCCGGCGGTATGGGCGAAACCCCGGCGCCGACAGCGACAGCGACCATGACGGGAATGGCCATGTTGGCGGAGGCCGTGTTTGAAGTAGTCTCGCTCAGGATGATGGAAAAGACGATCCCCACTGCCGTAATCGTCCAGAGTCTTTCAGCCCCTGTCCATCCTATAAGATGGCTCCCTAAGTATTCAGCAAGCCCTGTCGAGAACATAAGCTCCCCGAGGCTCAAGCCGCCGCCGAAGAGCAGGATGGTGGCCCAGTCAATCCGCGCCGCCCTTTCCCAGCTTATCGTGTATTCGCCCTTTTTGAATGAAACCGGCAGGACAAAGAGGAGCGCGGCCGCCAAGGCTGCCACAACACCCTCGTTCAAGCGCGCGCTTAAAAGCCTGACTACAGGCGCTTCCTTGCCCATAAAAAGCTCGGCTATGCTCGGAAGCACCCACAGGAAAATCGCTGCCCCGAAGCACAGGGCGGTATTCACTTCCCCCCTCTTCCATTTGCCGAGCGCGCCCTTTGCCTTTGACACATATTCAGCGATAGGGCCCAAGTCAAGCGTGCTGAAGGATTTCTTCAACCCGAGTATGCAAAAAAGATAGACGAACATGACTATGGTAATGGGGAGCGCGAAGACGACCCACTCAAGAAACGAAATCCTAACGCCGGTGAACTCCTGTATCATGCCGATGCCTATGAGGTTCGGCGGCGTGCCTATGGGGGTCGCTATGCCGCCGACAGAGGCGCCATACGCGACCATGAGCATCATGGCGATTGAAAAGCCCTTCATGTCAAAGACATCTCGGCCCCCGCCGGCCTTCTTCATTGTATCGAGTATGCCGAGGGCTATTGGAAGCATCATGGCCGCGGCCGCCGTGTTGCTTATCCACATGGAGATGCCGGCCGAGACCGCGCCTATGGCGAACAAAACCCTTAACGGGCTCTTCTGAAAAAAACCTATGGAAAATACGGCGAGCGCAAACCTCTTATCCAGGCCGTGGAGCATTATCGCCTCTGCTATGATGAAGCTCCCGATAAAGAGAAAGACAATGGGGTGCGCGAACGGGGCAAGGACATCCTTTGCAGGGGCTACGCCCAAGAGCACATTAAGCACAGCCCCGGCTATGGCCGTAACTGAAAGCGGGACCGCCTCTGTGAGCCAAAAAACAAGCATAAACCCGAAGATTGCCGCAAGTTTTCCAGCCTGAGGAGAGAGGGCCGCGGGCTTGAAAAAATATATGGCTAAGAATACGAGCGGGCCCAAGAAAAGCCCCATCTTCCTCCGCGCCCTCTCAAACCTCTCCTCAGAGGGCGAAAGAACCTCTTTATACTCATTATACATTGCACTCCGCTTGTTTAACGGGCGCTAACCGAAGAAGACCTCTGCGGTTTTTAGAAGCTCCATGTCAACGGTCTTTGTCTTGCTTATGGCCTCGTGGAGCGAGACATCGAGGATGCTGTTTCCGCGCAGCGCCACCATCCTGCCGAACTTGCCTTCATTCACAAGCTCGACGGCCCGGACGCCGAACCTTGTGGCTAATATCCTGTCGTAGGCAGTGGGCGTGCCGCCCCTCTGGAGGTGTCCAAGCACCACATGCCTGGATTCGAAGCCTGTCCGTTTCTCGATTTCCTTTGCGAGGAACTCGCCGACCCCGCCGAGCTTCGCGTGGCCGAAGGCGTCGAGGGTCTTGTCCTTGGTGAGCATTCCGCCCGCCTCTTTCGGGTGCGCGCCCTCTGCCGTAACCACGAGGCTGTAGCATTTGCCTGCGTCCTTTCTCTTGTTCACATATCCGCACACCTCGTCTATATCAAAGGGCTTTTCCGGGATGAGTATGACATTCGCCCCTCCGGCCAAACCGCCGTATACGGCTATCCATCCCGCGTGTCTGCCCATTACCTCCACGACCATGACCCTGTGGTGAGCCTCTGTGGTGGTATGAAGCCTGTCGAGCGCCCATGTGACGATGCTCACGGCCGTGTCGAACCCGAAGGTGAAGTCAGTGCCGGACAGGTCGTTGTCAATGGTCTTGGGCACGCCCACTGTATTAATGCCCATTGAATACAGCTTTGCGGCAACGGTTAAGGTGTCGTCGCCGCCGATGCACACGAGCGCGTCGAGTCCGAGCTTTTTTATGTTGTCCGTAACCGCCTGAGTGTCCTTTTCCGACTTAAGGGGGTTTGTCCTCGATGTGCCGAGTATGGTGCCTCCCCTTGGAAGTATGCCGGAAATGGCCTCGCGCGAGAGTTTAATGGTTTCCGGCTTTACAAGCCCTGCCCATCCGTCCCTTATGCCGATGAACTCGTATCCGAACTGATGACCCCTTTTTACAACAGCCCTAATCACAGCATTAAGCCCCGGACAGTCCCCGCCGCCGGTAAGTATGCCGATATTCATGTGAAACCTCCTGTCCCATGATATTTTAAAAAGCCGCTAAAACCCTGATTCAGCCGGAAAACGCCTTGTCAGCTTCTTTTTCTTTTCCCGCGAGCGGGAGCCTTACAGTAAAGGTCGTCCCCCTCCCGACTTCGCTCTCCGCCTCTATGGCGCCCTTCATTGACTCGACTATCTCCCTGCATATGCTGAGGCCCAGGCCCGCGCCGCCCGCGTCCCGTGTCCGGGCCTTGTCAACCCTGTAGAACCTGTCGAATATGTACGGGAGGTCGTCCTTTGATATGCCCATGCCCGTGTCCCTTACCTTTAATATAGCCGAACCCCCGTTATTTTCAACCGAAAGAAAGACCCCGTGGCCCTGAGGAGTGTATTTAACCGCGTTGTCAATGAGGTTGAAGATGAGCTGCCCGATTCTGACAGGGTCGCCCATGACCTCGGCAGGGTCGTTCCTTGAGACAGCGATGCCCACGCCCTTTTCAGAGGCGAACCTCCTGAGGCGCTCCGCCCTGTCGAGGAGGGCCGTATCGAGCCTGACCGGCGATGCGCCGGCCGCTTCTTTCTCAGCGTCAATGCGGGCAAGGTCGAGGAGGTTTTTTACCAGATAGTTCATCCTGTCAATCTCCTCGAGCGCGCTCGTCATGGCCTCCTTCATGGCCTGAGGGTCCGAGCCTGACCGGAGCGCCACCTCCATCTCTCCCTTGAGTATGGTAAGCGGGGTCTTAAGCTCGTGCGAGGCGTCGGCGGTGAACTGCTTTATCTGCCTGAACGACCTCTCAAGCCTCTCTATCATCTCGTTTATGGTGGAGGCGAGCATTCCTATCTCGTCCTTTGTGGCCGCCACATTTATGCGCTCGTTCAGGTTTTCTGCGCCTATCCTCCGGGCCGTCTTCGTGATTTCCGCCACGGGCTGAAGCGCCTTTTTCGCGAGAAAGTAGCCGAGAAGCCCGGCCATTACGGCCGAGCCCACGAAGCCGGCGGTAAAGATATACGCCATGGAATGGAAGACCTGCTGCATTATGTCGAGCGAGGCCGCTACCTGAACAATGGCGACTATCCCGTGTTCCGTGAATACTATGGGCTTGGTGACGAGCCTGACCGACTTGCCTGAAACCATGACGATTTCAAATGTGGACGAGCCGTTGAAGGCGCTCTCATACGCCTGTCTCGACAGCGGCAAGGTCGAACCAGACAGGTTCGAGGACTTGGCCACCACCTTGCCGAGCGGGTCGAGCATCTGGATATAGTTGCCTGAGGTGCGTATGCCGAAGAAGCGCTCGAGTATGATGTCGAAGTCCCCGGGGATAAGGAGCTGGCCTGACGGCCCCACTATCGTGTGTATCATCCTTCCGGCCACGGAGTTTATCTGGCCGTCAATGCCGGTGAGAAATGTCCTGTAGAGATAATAGGAAAAGGCCGCGCTCGAAGCGAGCAGGCTTACGAGCAGAAGCGCGACATACCAAATCGTGAGTTTTTTTCGGATGGATAATGCCATGAGGGTCTTTGCGGAACAGGTCTTGCCGCCTTATCTTCCCCCTTTCGTAAAGGGGGATAGAGGGGGATTTAACAATCGCCCCAAATCCCCCTACCCCCTTTTCTAAAGGGGGAAGATTGAGATGTCAGGGCCGCTCAGGTCCGGCTACTCCCCGAGGAGCTTGAGCTTGTCCAAGGACTTGATGATGATTTCTTTCCTCTTTATGTCGAGGATGCCCTGTTCCTTGAAGCCTTTAAGGAGCCTTATGGACGTCTCCTGAGTGATGCCGAGGAGTTCCGCTATCTCAAGGCGCGACAGCGTTAGATTCAGCCTCACATGTCCGTCCTTTTTAACGCCGTATTCCACGGCAAGGGTGTAGAGGAGGTGCGCGAGCTTTTCGCGGGCGTTGAGGAGGCCCAAGCTGCCTATGCGCTCGTATGCCTGATTGAGCTCTCTACCCATTGATATTATGAGTTTGCGGGCGATGTCCGGCTCGCGCTTCAGTATATTGAAGAAGCCGTCCCTGCCTATGTAGCAGAGTTCGCTGTCCTCCATGGCTATCGCGGAGTTCGTGAACTTGTCGTTGTCGTAGAAGACCTCGAACCCGAGGAGGTCCCCGGGATTAAGGAGCTTTATTATCTGCTCCTTGCCTGCGCTCGACGACCGGATGAGCTTTACCCTGCCTTTTCTTATGATGTATAGCCCTTTGCACTCGTCCCCTTCCATGAAGACGGGCTCGCGCCTTCTTTTCTGGACAAAGCCCACGACATCCTTGAACGCGTCGAGCTGCCTCTCGGTAAGGCCGGTAAAAAGAGCGTTCTCCTTTATCTGACACTGGCAGAGCGCGCAAAGGGTTACCCCCTTTAGAAAAGGGGGGTTAGGGGGGATTTGATAATCCGTCTTTATTGACATGAGCCCATCACCTCATCATGCCCTGCGGCCCGAGTGCCCGGCCGTAGGCGAACTCAAAGAAAGGGAAACCGGCCCTGTATGGCACGATTGCCATGCTTACGGCTCCCGCACCAGCGTCATTGCGGCTGACATCTTGCCTGACATCTTGTATGAGGGTGAGGACCTCGCTGTCCGAAAGCGGGGCCCCGGTCCTCCAGTCTATTGTCTGGAACTTTATAAGCACCTTCAACGGGTCTCCGACCGTCTTTACGGCCGTGCCTATCATCCGCGCTATCATGCCCCTCACCTCTTCGCGCTTTACCCCAAGCTCCTCCTCCATCTGCCTGTGGTAGGCCATTATGGAGTAGTAGTCAAACCCGCTCTCAACCGCGCTCTCAAGGCTCTGAGAAAGCCACGCTAGCGCGTAAGGCGGGTTTGTTACGCTCTCATACATCAGGTTGATGGCGAATTTGACGGACGGGTTTTTGCCCCTGGCCGCTGTCTTGAGCCTTCCAGCAATGTTGAGAAGGCGCGTGTTCTTCCACGCCGCCCACTTCCAGAAAAGCGGGGTGTAATGCACCGTTGCCCCATTGTCTGATACGATATAGAGGGCCGTGGGGTCGGCATTAAGGCCGGTGTCTTTTTTAAAGAGCGCTTCCGCGCGCTTCCCGAAGCCCTCATTGTGCCTAAGAATAAGGTCGTCCTGAAAGAGTATGCCGTCTATGTCGTATGAGGCGAGGTCTGAATAAATCGCCTCAAGCCGGGCCACGGCCTCATCGCTGAAAAGGTCAAGCCCCTTGCACCTCGCGTATTTGCCGGAAGCAATGTCATAGCCGATACAGGTAATCCCTGTATCGCCCTCGACACCGTAGTCCGCGTACCGGGTTGTCATCCACGCGAAGAGCTTAAGGCCGTTTTTATGGGCAAGCGTTGTAAGTTCCGACAGCACATCGGCCACCACAGGCGCATGGCTTGTCCTGAAATAAACGCCTGAGCTTGGCAGAGAGCCTGCCCCGGCGCCAGCGACCTTATAGAACCTGTCGCCCTTGTTGTGGAAGACACGCGCTATGACGGTATTTATGCCCGCGTCCTTGAGACGCTTAAGCTCGGCGTCAATCTCTTTGTAGCTCCTCCCCTCAAAAAACATCACCTGAACCGCGATAAGGGGCACTCCGCCGCCTTTTGCCGACTCCACTGCCTTTGGCCTTTCCTCAAGCACTGTCAGCCTTGAACTCGCGCGCGCCTGACCGTAGAGCTGATAGGCTTCGGTTGCAAGCGGGGATTCAGGAAAGTTGGCGAGAAACAACTTGAGCTGAGCCTCGGCGTCCGCTAACATACCTGCGGACAGGTAAGCCTCGCCCATCCTCAACTGGGCCTCTGGTATAAGAGGGCTTCCGGGAAAATTCTCAATCAACCTTCCGAACTCCCTTGCCGCGGCCTTATGACCGCCCTCGTTTGAGAGAAACCTTGCGTAGTTGAATTGACCGATGTCCGAATAATAGGGCTTGTCCTGCTTGTAGAGAACGGCGTGGGCGTTTGAAATGATGAATACGGACAAGACGAGGGCCGGAAGCGCTGCAATGGACAAGCAACGGAAAACCCTCTTCGCATGAATCGTTATTAACAAGCCCTCAGGCCCCCATGTGCGTCCTTCGCAGGGTGAAAAGGCGGAAAAGCCGGAAACATGGAAAAATCCTGTTTACTATTATGTCAAAAAACATGAATGCATTTTGAAATAGCCCGCCGAAAACAGACGTTTTTTGCTAATCTAAAACTCTACAATTTGTTAACAATCATATCCTCTGATATCCCAAGCGTAAACATTCAAAGGATAGTTTTGTTACGGAGTTTTCTCAACATAATGCCTGCCGATATTAACATGCTGAATGTGCTCAGCCAGTTCATCAAGGCTCATTTCCTCTACCATTTCTTTGGCATCTTCTTCAGTTTCAGCTTTTACCTCAATATGTCCAGCAAACTCAAAGTCTACGAAGAATTTTAGCATGACAATTCACTCCCATTA
>CAYIRV010000072.1:0-7930 GCA_964365865.1 uncultured Thermodesulfobacteriota bacterium
GTAAGGGCCTCCATCTGGTCTATGATGAGGTAGCCGCCTGAGCGGAGCCACACCTTTTTTTCAAGGGCCTGGGCGAGCTCTATCTCTATGCCGTGCGCGTCAAAGAGGTCTTCTTTGCCGTCGTGGAGGCTGAGCTTTGGCGAAAGCTCGGGCATGAACTCGTTCACGAAATCGCCGGCGCGGGAGTATTCTTCCTTCGAGTCTATTACGAGCCTCTCTACATCGGATGAGAAGAGGTCCCTGATGGTCCTCAGCGTAAGGTCAAGCTCCTCGTATATGAGCGCCGGCGTGCCGGCCTTGCGCGCATTATCCTGTATCCTTTTCCAGAGCCTGATGAGGAACTCCATGTCCGCCTTTATTTCGTCCTTGTCCATGCCCTCGCACACCGTCCTTACGATGTAGCCGTGGCCCGGGGATTTAAGGCTGTGGACGATTTCTCTCAGGCGCTTTCTCTCGCGGTCGCTCGAAATCCTCCTCGATATGGCGACCTTGTCGTATGTGGGCATGAAGACCAAGTGCCTGCCCGGCAGGGACACATAGGAGGTAACACGGGCGCCCTTTGTGCCTATGGGCACTTTGGCGGCCTGCACGGTTATTTCCTGCCCTTCCTTGAGGAGGTCCTGTATGCGCTGCTGTCCGTGGCTCCTGTCTTCCCTCTTCCCCCCCTTGTCCGCGTCCTCATCGTCCTCGTCTTCGAAGGTGTCGCGTATGTCGGTTACATGAAGGAACGCGGTTCTCTGAAGCCCGACCTCCACAAAGGCGGACTGCATGCCCGGCAATACCCGGACTACCTTTCCCTTGTATATGTTGCCGGTAATGCCCCTGTCTTTAGCCCTCTCCACATAGAATTCCGCGAGCCTTCCTTCCTCGAGGAGCGCGACGCGCGTCTCGAACGGGCTTGAGTTTATGAGTATCTCTGTCTTTATGTTCTTCATTTATTTAATTACGGACGCGGTCCCTGGCCCATAAGGGCGCAAAAAACACGGGCCTGCGGCGCTTTCAGGGCCTTGTTGACCTTAAAGCCGGACTTTGAGGCTGGTCCTTGACTTGATGACGGGTATAAGGGATGCGGCAGTCGGGGGGAGTCCTAATATCCGCGCAATCACATCGCGCGGACGGACGCTCAAGCCGCCGGGGGCCTTGAGCGTCAGCCTTACTGTGCCGTTGCCAAGATGGGATATTCCTGAAATATGAGGAAATACATCCACTTCTTTAACCATATCCCCTTTTTTGGCGCTTACCGATAAAACTCCCTTTGCGTAAAAATCCCTTAAAGACCCGTCAATTCTCTCCGGCTCTATTTTCAACCCCGCGGGGCCGTTTTCAAGGAAAATCAAATATTCACAGCTATCTATGATAGCAGAGGGTGCAGGGGATTGCAAGGGGAGAAGCTTGGCGCCGGTGAACCTTATGCCTGCAGGGCTTGCGGAATTCAGCCTCTCCTTAAGCTCATCAGGGCTGAGCATGCCCCTTATGCCCTCAAGCTCCACATCCAGATACTCGTCCAGGCTTTCCATGCCTACAGGCAGGGGCGGGGAAAACGACAGTTTCGGGAGCGGGTGAAAACCTTGCGAGTACCTTACCGGCGCATCCACCCTCCTTAATGCCCTAGCCACGGCGTTCACGAGTTCGAGGTGGCTTAAAAACCTTATATCCCCTGTCTTTGAGAACGCGAACCGTATCTTGCACGGCTCCTGCGGCCGGGGAGCCGCCTGCGGCAGGGCGGGGGATATGCCCCTCTGCACGACATTCTTTATGACCTTATGGTCGCACACGCCGCAGCCGGTGCATTCGTTGAGCTTGCAGTCAGGGGTCTCTATCAGCTTGAGGCTTGTCTCGTATTCGCGCCAAAGGAATTTGTTTGAAACTCCGGTTGCTATGTGGTCCCACGGCAGGGCCTCGTCGCGCTCTCTCTTTCTCATGTAAAAGCCCGCGTCAATCCCGTTATCGGAAAAGGCCTTGAGCCATAGAGCGAGACTGAACCGCTCGCTCCAGCCGTCCATGCGAGCGCCATACCTGAACGCGCTTAAAAGCGCGCCGGAGAGCCTCCTGTCGCCTCTGGCGAATACGCCCTCTACAAGGGACATCTCAGGCTCGTGCCACTTTAATTTAAGCCTCGCGTCTGCAAGGCGCTTTTTAAGAAGGGTTAACCTCCGTCTGCATTCATCAAGCCCGAGCTGGGGCTCCCTTTGGAACGGCGTAAACGGTTTGGGGATAAAGCAGGCGGCGCTTACATTTATCTCAGGGCCCCTGCCGGACGCGCCTCTATTGCCCGCTGCCCTTGCCGAGGCCGCGACCCGGGCGATTTCGAGTATGTCCTCGTCGGTCTCCGTGGGCAGCCCGACCATGAAATACAGCTTTAACGACCTCCAGCCCAGGGCCGCGACATCCATTGCGGCCGTTATGAGGTCTTCTTCCTTTATGCCCTTGTTTATCGCCTGCCTGAGCCTCTCGCTCCCTGCCTCAGGCGCGAGGGTAAAGCCTGTCTTTCTGACCTTCCTTATCTCCCCGGCAAGGCCGGCATTCAGGGTGCCGACCCTCAATGACGGCAGAGAAATCGCTATATGGCGCGGGCAAAAATCATTCATAAGGTCTGAGATAAGCGCGTTGAGCATCGTGTAATCGCCGGTCGAGAGGCTTAAGAGTGAGACCTCGTCATAACCCGTGTTCTTAAGCGCCTCTCTTATGAACCCAATGACGGTCTCCGGACTTCTCTCCCTGAGCGGCCTGTATATCATGCCCGCCTGACAGAACCTGCATCCCCTTGTGCAGCCCCTCGCTATCTCGACGCTCAATCTGTCGTGTATGGTCTCAGTGAACGGCACGATTGGTCTTGCGAAAAGCGGCAGCGCTTCGAGGTCCGGGACTATTCTCCTTTTCACCTCTGTATAGCCTTCAAGGAGCGGCCTTATCTCTTTTATGGTGAAGTCCGGGTTGTAAGACACATCAAAGAACGAAGGCACATAAACCCCTTCAATCTTGGCGAGTCTTTTAAGGGCCGTGAGTCTGTCTTCCTTGTTTTTCTTGGCCTCAATCACGGCATTTGATATTTCAATGACGGCATCCTCGCCGTCGCCTATGAGGAAGGCGTCGAAAAACACGGCCAGAGGCTCAGGGTTCACGGCGCACGGCCCCCCGCCTATAACGAACGGGTCTTTTTCAGTCCTTTCCCTTGCAAAAAACGGAACCCCTCCGAGTTCAAGCATATTAAGAATATTCGTGTATGAAAGCTCGTACTGAAGGGAGAAACCGAGGATGTCGAGCTTATTGAGCGGGATGGAGTTTTCGAGAGTTGAGAGCGTAAATGCCTTTTCCCTTAAAAGCGCCTCCATATCAACCCACGGCGCGAACACGCGCTCGCACGCGATATCGTCCCTTGAGTTGAGCGTCTGATAAAGTATCTGTATGCCGAGATGGCTCATGCCCACATCATACACATCAGGGAACGCAAGGCCGAACCTCAACGATACTTTTTCAAGGTCCTTTCTTACGGAATTAACCTCTCCCCCGATATACCGGGAAGGCTTTCTTACAAGATGAAGATAATCCTTAACCGATTCCATAAACTCCCCTATGCCCCGCGCTGTTTAAAAGGGTCTCTTGAGAGAAACTTTTTGTAAAAAGTTTCTCCAGCCCCCACCCTACCCTCCCCCACGAGTGGGGAGGGAGAAAGGAAGGGGGCGATTGAAAGCTCTCTTCAAAAACTTTTAATGTTGCCCTATAGACCCCACCCCGTAATTCTTGGGGTGGGGTCTATAGGGCAAAAACACTGAAAGTCTTTGGAAAAGGGTTGGGGGAAAACCTTTCTACAGAAAGGTTTTCCCCAAGAAGCCTTCTTAGCCGCGAACGCACACGCCGCATCTGAAACATGTGCCCACATGGCACGGCTCCGTAGGCTCTGCTTTAAGCCCTTTTTGGTATTCTTTCCATAAATACTGTTTTTTCACGCCGTGGTCAATCATATCCCAGGGCAGGGCTTCGTCCTTTCCGCGTTCACGGTAAACGGATGCACCCAAAAATTCCGCATTCTCTCTTACTGCCTTTCTTATGCCTTTTGTAGCGGCCTCCGCGATAAAGGCCGAAGCCCTTCTGTCTGCCCTCGAAAGATACGCCTGAAAAACCGCGGACATGGAAGTCATGGCGTCAACGGTAATCCGGCCTTTGCCTGAGAGCGCCTTTTTTATGAACGTAAGCCTTTTGTTCACGTCTTCCGTGTCCGCGAGCCTCTGCCACTGGAACGGGGTGCAGGGCTTTGGTATGAACTGGTTTATGCTCAGGGTCAATGCCCCTTTTTTCATAATCGCCTTGAGCCTGAGGCAAAGCCGTGCGATTGCCTCGGCGTCTTCGTCTGTCTCTGTGGGAAGCCCGAGCATGAAATAGAGCTTTAGTTTCGTAAACCCTGCCTCTGCTATCAGGCCCGCTGATTCGAGTATGTCCTCATCCTTCAATGTCTTGTTCACAACAAGCCTTAACCTATGGCTCCCTGCCTCAGGCGCGACGGTTACCGTCCTGTAGCCCGCGTCTTTTAAAAGCCTTAAAAACGGGCCATCGAGCATATCGAGCCTCAATGATGAAAGGGTCATTGTTGAGCCGCTCTCAATGCCGTCTTTGAGAATCTCCTTTATCCACGGATACTCTGACACAGCCGCGCCCACAATGCCCGCCTTGCCGCCTTCACGAAGCGCAGGCCCGAGGGCTTCCCTCACCTTATCAGGCTCTCTCCACCTCGGCGGCAGATATAAAAACCCGGCCGCGCAGAACCTGCATCCCCTCGGACACCCCCGTTCGATTTCAGTTAGATGAGCGCCCTTGAATTCAGCATAAGGCGTTTTTATGAAACTCCGCGGAATCGGAAACTTTTCGAGGTCGAGATTCTTCGAGGCGATTACTTTCTTCTTTGCCCCATTTTTAACCTTAATGTCTTTTATTGCCGGGCCGTCATAAGTAAATTCGTAAAAAGACGGAATATAGACGGATGGCAAACTGTCGAGCGCCATGAGCATTTCGTTTTTTGCCGTCAAATGACCGCGGGTCTTCATGTCCCTGTAAAGCGAAAAGAGCTCCTCGATTGCGCCCTCGCCTTCGCCGATGATAAAAAGGTCAATTATGCCTGCGAGAGGCTCAGGGTTGAGGCTCGGCGCAACGCCTCCGGCAATAACGAGCGGTATGCCCTCTGCCCGTTCATGCGAAAACACCGGTATTCCCGCAAGACCGAGGAGCTTCGGGATATTAATGTAGTCTTCCTCAAACGGGACAGAGAACGCGAGCATGTCGAAACTTTTAAGCGGCCTCCGGGATTCGAGGGAAAAGAGCCGGGTATCTGTCCTCAGATATTCTTTTATATCCCCCTCATCAGGCAGGAATGCCCTTTCACACGCGCAGTCGTCAATGGAGTTAAAGAGGTGATACGCGGTCTGAAAGCCTAAGTTCGCCATGCCGAGGGAATACGAATTGGGATATATGAGGCAAATGCTCTGCCTTCCTCCGGGGTCTTTCCGCACCGCGCCCTCTTCCTTTGAAAGGAGCTCAATGGCCTTTTTTTTAAGGTTCCAGCTTATCGGGAAAGACCTCCGTTGAAAAATACGCGCTACGCGGAGCGCGTTATAAATAATTTGTTCACCCCCATTGACTCCCCCCCCCTTTACGAAAGGGGGAGAACAGGGGGCTAATGCTCCCTTCCATATCCTCCCCCTATAATCGACCCTTTTCCTCTTATCCCTCCCCCCTTATGGGGGAGGGCAGGGTGAGGGCTTAAGGGGGGTAATAGATTATCACATGGAAAAGGTGAAGTTTACAAGGGAAGGGAGACATCCCGCGGAATTCATTCTGCTTGTATCATGACCATTGCGCGCAAATTGACCGATAAAGACTTGTCAATTTAAAAAACAATCATGTAAACACCCTTTTCGCAAGACCTCGACAAGGCGCTCAAACGCCGGGCGCGCGACTTTCATGCGCGGAGCGTCATAAGCCGGTCTGCTTAACCGTCTCCTGCCTCTATCTTTTTAAGTTCCCCTCAGTCCGCCTGCTTTCTCAGGAATGTCGGGGTGTTGTAGCGGTCCTCGTCGTCCATGTTGAAGCCACCGAGCTTTATAAGCCTGTTGACCTCGTGTGGTTTTATCTCCGAGGCCTGAGCCTGAGCCCTCCTGAAAATAGCCGGCACATCGAAGTTCTCCTCCACCACCACGGCATTGGGTATGCGGGAGCCTTCCCTCGAAGAAGCGCCGTATACGTTCTCCTTGTCAATGCCCGTGGCAATGACCGTAACCCTGACATTTTCGCCCATGGCCTCGTCAATGACCGCGCCTAAGATGATGTGCGCGTCCTCGTGCACTGCCTCGTGTATGAGCTGAGACGCCTGATGCAGGTCGTTCATAGTCATGTCCGACGAGCCTGTGATGTTTATGAGCACGCCCCTCGCGCCCCCTATTGATATGTCCTCGAGGAGCGGCGAGGATATGGCCCGCTTCGCGGCCTCCTCGGCCCTGTTCTCGCCGGTTGCTACGCCGCTTCCCATAAGGGCCTTGCCCATCTCCGACATGATGGTCTTCACATCCGCGAAGTCAACATTCACGAGCCCGGGTATGGTTATTATGTCCGAGATTCCCTTGACCGCCTCGAAGAGCACCTCGTCCGCCTTCCTGAACATGTCCGTTACCGGGGTGTTTTTGCTTACGATGGAAAGGAGCCTGTGGTTGGGTATGGCTATTACCGTGTCAACCACCTCTTTGAGCCTCTTAAGCCCCTCCTCGGCCTGTCTCATCTTCTTGGCGCCCTCGAACAGGAACGGCTTTGTAACTACGGCCACAACGAGCGCCCCGCACTCTTTAGCCACCTCGGCCACGACCGGCCCTGCGCCCGTGCCCGTGCCGCCGCCCATGCCCGCGGTAACGAACACCATGTCCGCGCCCTGAATGGCCTCCCTCAACTGGTCCTTGCTCTCCATGGCCGCGTTCCTGCCGACATCCGGGTTGGCGCCCGCGCCGAGTCCCTTTGTAAGCGCGGCCCCGAGCTGGAGCTTCATGCCCGCGAGAGACCTGCCGAGGGACTGCACATCGGTATTGGCCGCGAGGAATTCAACGCCCTGAAGTCCCGACTCTATCATTGTGTTGACCGCGTTCCCGCCGCAGCCGCCGACCCCTATGACCTTGAGCCTTGCCCCCTTGTTAAAGCCCTCATCCAGAACTATGCTCATCTCCGCCTCCTTGTTTTTGACCCCGCTAAAAAAAACCTGCCGGGCTCAAGCCGGGTTTAAAAGAAATCCTTTCCCCACCCCTTCATCCTCGATATAAGCTTGTTGAATATGTTCTCGTTGCCCTTCTTGAACCGCGCCCCGCTCATCTGCCTCCCGCCGTAATGTATAAGCCCCACGCCTGTGGAGTACATGGGGCTTTTCACGACATCGATAAGGCCGGTGATGTTGGCCGGAAGGCCCTTTCTCACAGGCAGGTTGAAGACCTGCTCCGCAAGCTCCGCTATGCCGTCCATTGAAGCGGTCCCGCCCGTGAGCACCACGCCCGACGAGCAGAGGGAAAAATATCCGGATTTTTCGACCTCGCGCTTCACAAGCTCGAAGATTTCCTCGAGCCTCGGCTCTATTATTTCGCAGAGCATGTATCTCGACACCTTTCTTGTCTTATTCCCGCCAACGCTCGGCACATCAATGGAGTCGTCCTTGGATACCATAGCCGCGAGCGCGCACCCGTGCTGTTTCTTGAGCTTCTCGGCCTCCTCGGTCGGGGTCCTCAGGCCCACGGCAATGTCCCCTGTAACCTGATTGCCGCCCAGGGATATTACGGTCGTGTATTTTATCGTGCCGCCGTGGAAGAGCGCTATGTCCGTGGTGCCGCCGCCTATGTCTATTAGCACGACGCCGATTTCCTTCTCGTCGCTTCCGAGCACGGCCTCCGAGCTCGCTATCTGCTGAAGC
>CAYIRV010000073.1:0-7701 GCA_964365865.1 uncultured Thermodesulfobacteriota bacterium
ACTCTGGGGAGAGGATTAAGGTGAGGGGCGTGCCGATTTCAGGCTGTACCGGCATGTCCAGCGCGTTGCCCCCTGCATCTTTAAAAGACCGGACATCAAAGGCGCCGGTTTCTTCCCCATTGGCATAAGTTGCGGCTTCAGGGATGACGATGGATTCCTTGACTGAAGTATCCATACCACGCGCGGCCCCCTCGCCCTTCCCTCTCCCCTCTGGGGAGAGGGGAGAGGGAAGGGCGAGGGGCATGGCGCTCTGGTCTTCAAATAGCCGGTTTTTTGCAGGCCGGCTTTCATTAAGAGACATTGAACTTCCGCTAACCGGCCCTGATGCCTCTTCATCAGGCGCCTTTTCTGCTGCATTAAGCAGAGGCAATGCCCCATGATAGATTCCATCAAGGGGCATTGCCTCAACATTTGTCTCACAAGCCGGGATTGATTCCTCGCCGCCTCTGTCTTCGAGAGAATCTATCTTACCTTCCCGCCATTCAGCCGCCCCCTCTAAAGAACCGTCAATGGAAACTAAATCAGTGGAAACCGAATCAAGTTCATCGCCTGTTAAGGGGGCCGCGGCCTCCTCCCGAACATCGAAATGCCGTCCGGCAACGCCGGCGCCCTCGGATACATCTCTTAACACGCTCACGAAGCCGTCATCAGGCGGGACTGAAACACCGCTGCCATTAGGGCCTTCAACGCCGGCATCCGATAATGCCGCTATGTCAACAAAAGAAATCTGCATATCTGCTCCTTATATAAAGCATTCGGCGTGCCAAATGCCCCGGAACAAAATCTCATTTGATTTTAAGGAGTTAGCCGTCCGCCCGCTTGCGTTCAGCGCGGCTTACAGGGAAGAAAATTCCCGTTGAGCATTTTTTTCCCTGTTAGGGGAGGAGCAGGAGTTGAATTATAAATAAGCGGCGGCTTCTTGATTCCGGATTGTTGTGCAGGTGTGTTAGTCTTGATTTTGCGGGACTGAAGGGGCAGAGGCACGGCCTTTGGGCTAATGCTGCCTGATACGGAGGCGCTCCGTAAGCCTAACGGCCTTGTCAACAGTTACCGTGGCCAATATCTTGGCGGCCTTTTTCTCGCTCATCGCCGAGAGGAGCGCTACAGCCATGCCCTCATCGAGCTTCTCTATCCTAAATGCGACATCCTCAGGGGGCATTGACTCGTAAATCTTCACGATTTTTTTCGTCCTTTCGGCATCGGCCTCGTCGAGCTTCTTTACGAACGTCTCTATGGCTTCCTTCAGCTTGGTGAACTCCTCTATCTTTTTCTCGATGTCGGACTTCACTGCCTTTAGCCGCTCTTCCTTTTCAACGAGTCCCGCCTCGCGCTCCGTAAGCTCCTTTTGTTTTTTCTCAAGAAGCACTGCCAGCCCCCTGTCGCCTGACTGGGCCGGCTCCGCAACGGCTCCGGTATGCGTGCCAGTGGCATGGACATCTTCCTTTGGCAAGGACTCGGCGCTTGTCCCGGAGATGGCCCCTAATGAGGTCAGTGAGAGCAGGACGGCCATAAACGGCAAAAGCCGGATTACGCGCCCCGGCTTACTGCCTGCCGGCACAGGCCTTAACGGCTTAATCTTCATGGCTGCCCCTTTTAAAACGCATGGAGTTCATGTCGTCTGTGGTCTTCTGCTCTTCCTTTTCCACGGTCTCTCTGTATGCGGCAAAGGACTTCTCCTTCATGGTCCCTATCACTAACTTGTCCTTTGACGCCTTCATCAGGCCGGCCCTCTTGACCTCTAACTCCGCTCTCACTGACTTGAGTATTGCTTCCTGCCCCGCTATCTGGTCCTTCACCGTTGCTATGTGCGAGTAATACATGCCGAGCTCTTCAGGGTGGATGCTTTCTTCCTTGAGCCTGTCGGCCTCTTCCGACGAACTCGCGTAAAGCCGCCGGAGCGCCGAGAGCTTGTCATCCTCCTCACTCAGCCTTCTAAGGGCCTCGGCAAAGTCCTTGCGGCTTATCTCCTCAAGGCGCTTTCTGTAATCAAAAAGCGGTTCGAGTTTGAACAGGAACTTTTTCACGGTCTGCTCTCAGCGCCGCCGTCGAGCGTAAAAAGGAGCTTGACGCTGTCGTCATAGCCCGCCCTTTCGTCAATGCCCTGCCTCAAGTAGCCGTTTATTCTGTCTATAACCTTTATCGCATGGTCAACCGACGGGTCGCTCCCGGCCTTGTAAGCTCCTATGCTTATTATGTCGTATGCCTTTTTGTATGTCGACATTATCGCCTTTATCTTCACTGACTGCCTGAGGTGCTCCGGCGGAACGACATCCATCATGACGCGGCTCACGCTCGTAAGCACCTCTATCGCCGGATAGTGGCCGTGGGACGCGAGTTCCCTCGAAAGTATTATGTGGCCGTCGAGGATAGCGCGCGCGGCGTCAGCCACAGGGTCGTTCACATCGTCCCCCTCGGCAAGGATGGTGTAAAAGCCAGTTATGGTGCCTTGGCCCGCCGACCTTCCGGCCCTTTCGAGGAGCCTCGGAAGCGTTGCGAAAACAGACGGCGGATACCCCTTTGTGGCCGGCGGCTCGCCTGCCGCAAGCCCTACCTCCCTCTGGGCCATGGCGAACCGGGTTATGGAATCCATCATCAGGAGCACATCGCTTCCCTTGTCCCTGAAATACTCCGCGATGGCGGTTGCGGTAAGAGCGGCCCGCATCCTCAAGAGCGGCGGCTGGTCGGATGTCGCTATGACGAGCACAGACCTCTTAAGCCCTTCGGGCCCAAGGTCCTTTTCTATAAATTCCTTTACTTCCCTGCCCCTCTCGCCCACGAGGGCGATTACATTCACCGCGGCCGCGGTGTTGCGCGCCATCATGCCGAGGAGCACGCTTTTTCCCACGCCGCTCCCGGCAAATATGCCTATCCTCTGCCCCTTGCCCACGGTTAAAAGGCCGTTAATGGCCCTGATTCCCACATTGAGCGGGTCGTCTATCCGCCTCCTCGTAATCGGGTTTATAGGCTCGCGGTAAAGCGGCGTCTCGGCCTCGGTCGGTAATGACCCGAGGCCGTCTATGGGGTTTCCGAGCCCGTCAATGGCGCGGCCGAGAAGGGCAGGGCCCACCCGTACGGATGTCCGCATCCTTTTGGCTACTATCTTGCTGCCAGGGCCTATTCCCCTGATGTCCCCAAGCGGCATAAGGAGGAGTTTGTCTTCGGAAAACCCGACCACCTCGCACTGTATGGGGACAGTCGAATCCTTCGGGTAGACATAACAGAGTTCGCCTACCGACGACCCTGGGCCCACCCCCTCCATGACGAGCCCCACGACCTTGGTTACCCTGCCGCTGATCTTTATCGGGTCAAGGGACTCCACGGCCTTTATATGCCTCTTGATAAGGGCCCTAATGCTCCCTTCCGTATCCTCCCCCTTTGAAAAAGGGGGACTATGGGGGATTGCCCTATTGGTCTCCATCTTTCAACTTCTCTTCTATTTCGGCGAAGACACCCTCGATTGTGGCGTCCACCTCTCCGTAGTTTGTCTCTATTATGCAGCCGCCCCTTGATATGGTTTCATCAGCATCAACCGAGACGCCCGTCACCCTGCCGGAATATTTTTCAAGGTCTTTCTTGAACTGGTGCATGACCTCGAGGTCCAACGGGTTCACCTTCACGGTCACGGACCCGGCCGAGGCAAGGACACTGAGCGCGGCCTTCACGCTTTCAACGACTACATCCCTCCTCATCTCGACCTCCCGGCGCACCACCTTCCGGGCCACGGCTATGGCAAGCCCGGCTATCTCGGCCTCGACCGTCTTATACAGGGTTTCCCTGAAGGACGCTATCTCATCGAGTATGCCCTTAAGCCCGGTAAGCGCGGCCTCGGCCTTCTGAGAGCCGAACTCAAAACCGGCCCTCTCGCCCGCGGCGAACCCCTTTTCATATGCCTCCCTCTCTATATCGAGGATTTCATCGCCCACCTTTGTCGCGCGCCCGACGCCTCTTGCAGCCGCATCCTGCGGCCTTCTGAAGCTCTCCATCACCAACGGCAGCGCGCAACCGGCCAGAGACTTGCCCTTGTATATCTTAGATAAGGACATCGCCTCCCCTTCCGGCCCTTACGATTTTCCCTTCCTGCTCGAGCCTTCTTGCAACTTTTATGATTTCCTGCTGGGTCTTTTCGACATCCGACAGGCGCACCGGCCCCTTGGACTCTATGTCTTCCTTCAGCATCTCGGCGGCCCTCTCCGACATGTTCTTGAAGAATTTGTCCTTCAGCGAGTCATCCGAGCCTTTAAGCGCTATGCTCAACATCTCGGTGCTTATCTCCTTTATTATCATCTGCATCGCCTTGTCGTCGAGGGAGAGGAGGTCCGTAAACACGAACATCTTCTCCTGTATCTTAACGGCGAGGTCCGGGGACGCCTTCTCTATCGCCTCCATTATGCCGGCCTCTACCTTGGAATCAATCTGGTTCATTATCTCGGCGGCGACCTTTATCCCCTCCACGGCGCTGCCCTGAGAACCCCCGGCGCTCATGGCCTGAGTCTTCAACAACGACTCGAGGTCCTTTACCGCTGAGCGCGGGATGCTCTTAAGGGTCGCCACCCTGAGCATGACCTCGCCCTTGAGCCTGTCCTCAGGTATGTTCATGACGACCTGCGCCGCCCTGTCAGGCTCGAGGTGCGCAAGTATCAGCGCCACTATCTGCGGATGCTCGTTCTTCACGATACCGGCGAGCACGGCCGGGTCCATCCACTTTATGGCCTCTATGCCGGCGCCGCCGTGGTCGCGGGAAATATGCTCTATTATGTCCTGCGCCTTCTCGGCCCCGAGCGCCTTCACTATTGCGCTCTTTGCGAACTCAAGCCCTTCAACAGGGGTCTCCCCGCTCGTAAGGCCGGTCAGAAACTCTCCGGCCACCTGCCTCGTGGTCTGCCCGGAAAGGTTCTCCCTCTTCACTATCGATGCCCCGATGAGCTGTATCTCCTCCGGGGAGAGGTGCCTGAAGACATCGGATGCGAGGTCCGCGCCCATGCTCATCAGGAGCACCGCCGCCTTTTCAACCCCTGTGAGCCTTCCCTCGTTGGCCATTATTTCTCCTTAATCCAGCCCTTCACGAGCATTGCGGCCTGATGGGGGTTCTCCTTCACCGTCCTCCTCAGCCTCTCATTCTGCTCGTTCGTTGCGCCGGCTCCGGTCTCGGCCTCGAGCGAATAGCGCCCTGCCGCCCCGTCGGGTAGAGCCCGTTCCGCGCCGGAAACCCCGGCGTTCCCTGGGCCGATACTCCTTATGAGGGGGCGGAGCACGAATAGTATGAGAAAGAGCGCCACGACCGCTGTTGACCCGTATCTCAAGACGCTCGGCACGAGCGTTATGACCTGCGGGGATATGATAGACGGCTTTTCCTCCTGCTGCGCGGACTCCACGGCCTCAGCCTCAAATGGCGTGCTCACGACGCTTACGACATCGCCCCTTTCAGCGGAAAAACCCGCGGCGGCCTTGACCATCTCCGTGAACTTCCCTATCTCGCTGTCGCTCCTCGCCGTGTATTTTCCGGTATCCTTTCCGTCCTCCCCCTTCACGGTCTCGTATGTGCCGTCAACGAGCACGGAGATGGAGAGCCTCTTTATCGCACCCACAGGCTCTACGATATGGTTCACCACCTTGTTTATCTCATAGTTAATCACCTCGTCCTGCCTGCTGGTCTCGGACTTGGCGCCTATTGAGGCATCTTTCGATGCCTGAGTTTCAGGCATGTTCGACAACACGCCGGGCACGCCGGATGCGCCTCCCGAGCCGGTGGTCTTTTCCTTGTTCCTTTGCTCGCTCCTAACGACCTGGCTGTCGGGGTCAAATGTCTCCTCCGTCCTTTCAACCTGCCTCGTGTCAACATCCGCTGACACGCGCGCCACCGCCTTCCCCATGCCGACCGTCTTCTCCAACATGGACTGTATGCGCGACTCGAGGTCCTTCTCGATCGCCTGCCTGCGTTCGAGCTGCGCTCCGGTAAGGCGCATGGCGCCGTCTTCTCCGGTCCCGCGCGCAAAGAGCCTTCCTGAGCTGTCAACCACGGTTACATCCTCAGGCCTCAGGTTCTCGAAGCTGTTGGCCACGAGATGGACTATGGCGGCCACCTGCGCCTCGGAAAGGGTCTTGGCGCCCCGGAGCTTTAATACTATGGATGCGCTCGACTTTTTCTTGTCGTCGAGAAAGATGCCGTTCTCTGGGATGGCGAGGTGCACCCGCGCTGATTCGACCTCCTTTATCCCGGCTATAGTCCTTGCGATCTCGCCCTGAAGCGCCCTCTTGTAGTTGACCTTCTGCACAAAGTCGCTCATGCCGAATCCGGTCTTGTCGAATATCTCAAAGCCCACCCCGCCGCCGTGCGGAAGCCCTTCGCCCGCAAGCTGCATCCGGAGTTCATAGACCTTCTCCGAGGGCACGCTTATGCTCGCGCCGTCAACCCTGTATATTATCTTTTTGTCCCTGAGCCAGCCCACGACCGCGCCTGAATCATCCGGGGAGAGCTGCGTATAGAGCACCTGATATTCCTGGCCGTTGCCCCAGAGGAGAAGGACGACAATGCCGGCGAAGACGAATGCGGCGGCAAATGCAATGAGGAGCATTCTGCCCTGAACAATCTTTTTCATATCATCGAGTATGCTTGCCATGGCTTACACCTGCATCCTCATGACCTCTTCATATGCGGCAAGGAGCTTGTTCCTGACCTGGAGCATCATGTTGAAGGTCAGGCTGGCCTTCTCAACCGCTATCATGGTGTCGTGGATGTTCTTAGACTCGCCCTTTGCGAGCGCCTCTATGGCCACATCAGCCTCCTTCTGGATGTCGTTCACCTTGCTTATGGAATCCTTCAGCGCGTTTGCGAACGACTGGGCCGCGCCAGTGCCCGCGGCCTTGGCCGCTTGGGCCGCGCCATGAGAAGCGACTGTGCCTATGCCCTTTATTGCGTCTACCATAAAATCCCCCTGTAGGGTGGGCATTGCCCACCAAAATATCTACTCGCTCCTGTAAATGGTGGGCAATGCCCACCCTACTGTTTTAACCTATATCGAGCGCCTTGATTGCCATGTCCCTCGACGCCTTGAATGCGGTAATATTCGCCTCGTAGCTCCGGGCCGCGCTTATCATGTTGACCATCTCTTCAACGACATTGACATTCGGATAGGCCACATACCCGTTAGCGTCCGCGTCAGGGTGTCCAGGGTCATAGGCGCGCTTTAACGGCCTTGGGTCATCCACTATACCGGCAACCCTCACACCCTTTCCGTAACTATTCATACTTGACATTAAATAATCACCGAAACCGCCTGTATCTGCTTCAAAAACAATATCCTTTCGCCTGTATGCGCCGCCTGCCTCGGTGCGGGTGGTTTCGGCATTGGCGAGATTGGATGAAATCACATTCATCCTGAGCCGTTGCGCCTCCATGCCAGAGGCGCTTATCGAAAATATGTCAAACATGGCTATCTACCCCCTTCCTTGATGGCTGTCATCAATTGGTTGAATTTGCCTTTAAGCATCTTCGCAATGGCGGTATACATAATGGTATTCTCAGAAAGCTTGACCATCTCAGCCTCCACTCCTACCGAGTTCCTGTCGTAGCCCTCGAACTCCGTGGCCCTGTATGCCGGGCTCAAGTTGCCTGAATTAGGGGCTTGTATGGGAATATGCCCTTGGTGAGTGCCGCTCACAGGTAACCCCCCCCTACCCCCCCCTTGCACAAGGGGGGGGTAG
>CAYIRV010000074.1:0-7683 GCA_964365865.1 uncultured Thermodesulfobacteriota bacterium
GGGTGCCCCGGCTCCTCGGCTCGTCGTTGCGGCGTATAGAAAAATACGCCTCACTCCTCGCTCTCGTCGCGCCTTGGTCTGCTTTGTTCTGACGCGCTGTATTGGCAATTACTTATGACGTTGTGTATAAATCAGCGTCTTTTGTGTTCTTCTTTTCCCTTTGCGATAGAGGGGCCGGGCACGGGGGTCAGCGCCTGCCTTCAGGCAGGAAGCCCTCTATCGCTTCCAAGGTCTTTCGCACAGCGCCCCTGTTGGCCTCAACGACCTTTTTTGCGGCCTCGCCTTTTTTTCTTCTGAGCGCGCCGTCGTTCAGCAATTTTTTAAGCTCCGCATAAAGTCCCTGCCCGTCTTTTACCATTATTCCTCCGCCGCGGCTTTCGAGCATTTCAGCCATTGCGAGATAGGCCGTAAGGTGCGGGCCGTAGATGACGGGCTTTGAGAAAAACGCCGGTTCAAGGAGATTATGCCCGCCTATGCCAGGGACAATGCTGCCGCCCACAAATGCGATGTCGGATATGGAATACACGGCCATAAGCTCCCCGATGGTGTCGAGAAGGACTGCATTTTCTTCAGCCTTGCCTGATGTCCGCCTTGCATACCGGATGCCTGCTTTTTTAAGCAGGTTTTCTACCTCGTTGAACCTTTCAGGGTGCCGTGGCGCGAGGATGAGTTTGAGATTGCCGAACTCGCTAAAAAGCCTCTTATACGCCTCTATGACTATTTCCTCCTCGCCCCTGTGCGTGCTTCCCGCGGTGAATACAAGAGCCCCTTCGCTTATGCCGAGCGTTGTTTTAAGCGTCTCAATCAATCCCTCTTTGAACAACGAAGGGGAGAGGTCGAATTTGACATTGCCCGGGCACAAGGCCCGGTCTTTCTCCACCCCGGCCGCTATTGCGCGCCTCATATCCTCTTCTGTCCGGGCGCAGTAAGAGTTTATCATGCCGAAGATGGGCCTGAAGAAAAATCCGAGCCTCAAAAACCTCCTGAAGGATTTGTCCGATATTGTGCCGTTTACGACTATTATGGGCACTCCTTCGTCATGGAGGCACCTGTATGTGTTGGGCCACACCTCTTTTTCAACGACAATGAACAGGGAGGGCCGGGTCTGCCGTATCACCCTGCCGACAGCCCACGACAGGTCGAGCGGGAAGTATATGAGCGAGTCCATGAGTCCCGCGCATTCCTTTTTGGCCACATCATTACCCGTCTTTGTTATGGTTGAGAAGAGTATTTTTGTTTCAGGATGGCTTTCCTTAATGAGCCTTAAGAGCGGTATTACGGCCTTTGTCTCGCCCACGGACACCGCGTGTATCCATATAACGGGCCCGGGTTTGAGCCTGCGGAGTTTTTCGTCTTGTATGAAGCCGAGCCGTTCAGGTATGCCGTCCCTGTATTTGCGGACCGTGAGCATCTTGAGGATAAAATAGGGGGTTAGTATGGCGAAGGATATGTTTGCTAAGATTTCGTAGAGGACATATTTCATCAGGTTTTATGGAGGTTGTTTTTTCTATGCCCTTCCTGATGTTTTAAAATCCCCCGCATGAATCCGCGTGAGATTTGACAAGTAAGGAATTTACTTTGCAATTCGCCCGCCATGCTTGATGAAAAAGCCGTCCGCCTCTCTGGTGAGCCTTGTGAGGGTTGCCTCAAGCCTTGCCCGCGCCTCTTCCATCTCCTCAGGGCCGGCGCCTTTATTTACATAGAGCGGCTCGCCGCAGATGAACACGCCCTGCGAGAAGGGATACGGCATTATGAAGGAATCCCAGCTCCTGAAGGTTTTTTTTTTGACGCCCCGAAGCTCACTGGCACTATCGGCAGTCCGGTCGCCCTCGCGATCTGGATAATTCCCATCTGTGCCTTCATGGCCGGGCCTTTGGGGCCGTCCGGCGTTATGGCGATGTCCCTTCCAGCCTTTATTGTCCTTAAAACCCCCTTGAGTCCTGTTATCCACCCTCTGGTCGAGGACCCTCGCACCGCCGTTATGCCGAAGCCCTTGATGGTCCTGACAATCAACTCCGCGTCCCTGTGCTGGCTCGAAAAAGTGGTGATGCCCTTTCCGGAATAGCCGTAGGGCATCATGAGGAGCCTGCTGTGCCAGAAGGCGAGTATGATTTGGCCGCCTTCCTGAAGGTGGCGCCTATACCAGTCGAAGTTGACGTATGTAACGCGCATGCTCAGGCGCAAAAATCTTATGATGAGCCTTGCGAGAACAGGCGCTGCAACGAGGGCTATTGAATTAAGGAGGTTTTTCATCGCGGACATGGTCTTGCAATCCTCTATATAGCGCTACCTGAATTGCATGGAATAGAGCCTGTGGTATTCGCCCCCTGAGCTTATAAGCTCCTCGTGCCGCCCGGATTCCTTTATTGTTCCGTTGGAGAGCACCACTATGCGGTCGGCGTTCCTTATGGTCGAGAGCCTGTGGGCTATCACAAACGCGGTCTTGCCATGCATGAGGTTCGCTATGCCTTTTTGCACTTCAATCTCAGAGCCTGTGTCGAGCGAACTTGTGGCCTCGTCGAGTATAAGGAGGGGCGCGTTCTTGAGGATTGCCCGCGCGATGGAGAGCCGCTGCCTCTCGCCGCCTGAGAGCCTCACCCCGCCTTCGCCTATGACCGTGTCGTAGCCCTGCGGGAGTCTCATTATGAAGTCGTGCGCGTTGGCGGCCTTTGCCGCGGCCATGATTTCATCGTTGCCCTTCGCATGGTCGCCGTAGGCTATGTTCCTTTTCACCGTGTCGTTAAAGAGGATTACCTGCTGGGACACGATTGCTATCTGCGCTCTCAGCGATTTCAGAGTATATTCCTTTATGTCGGTTCCGTCTATAAGAATCGAGCCACCGGCTATATCGTAAAATCTTGGGATGAGGTTCACGAATGTGGTCTTTCCCGCGCCGCTTTCGCCCACAACCGCTATGACCGTGCCCCTTGCGACCTTGAGGTTTATGCCCTTAAGCACAGGCTCGTTTGCGTAAGTGAAGGACACGTCCCTGAAGTCAATCGAGCCGGTTATGCCCTTAAGTTCCCTTGTCCCGTCCGCCTTTTCGCCTTCCATGTCGAGCACATCGAATATCCGCGCTGCCGCAGAGATGCCCTGTTGAATGCTCAGGTTCACGCCGTTAAGCGCCTTTATGGGCTGGTAGAACATGATGACCGAGGCGAAAAAGGATATGAAGTTCTCGGCCTGCAACGTGCCGCTCTTTATCCTGTAAGCCGCATACCATATGGTAACGGCAAAGGCAACGGCGCCTATGGTCTCCATGAGTGGGGAGGAGATGCTCCTCACCTTTATGGTCTTAATCTGGTATTTATTGAGCCGCTCGTTTTCTTTCTGGAACCTTTCAGACTCGTATCCCTCCATGCAGAACGCCTTGACTATCCTGATTCCGGCGATGGCCTCGTGAAGGAGCGCCGTGATGGAGCCCATCGTTACCTGCCCCTGAGTGGAGACTTTTTTCATCTTTTGGCCGAGCTTCCTCATTGGATAGGCGGAAAGCGGGAGCGCAATCGAGGCCGCGAGCGCGAGTTTCCAGTCGAGGCTGAAGATTATCCCGGCAAGCACCGCTATGGTGAGGGACTGCTTGAGTATTGTCGAGATGGCATCCGACGATGTCGTCTGCAGGAGATTGACATCGTTCGTTATCCTCGATATGAGGACCCCGGTGGGCGTGGCCGTGAAAAAACTAACGGGAAGCCCGAGTATGCGGTTGTAGAGCCGCTGCCTTATGTCCCGCACGATGCCGCTTCCCACATAGCCCATGAAATATGACTGGCCGTAGGAGCTTAGACCCTTTACGACCCCAATCGCTATTATGGCGAGCGGTATCGCTATTATCATACGCTCCTTTGCGACAATGAGAAAATCAAAAAACGGGATGAGCTTGACGGTAGCGGACGGGTCGTTTGAGAAAAGGAATTTCATCACAGGGCCTATGAGATAGGCCATTGCCCCGTTGGTGGCGGCAAAGCCCACCATGCACATGAACGCGAGCCCGAAGGGAACCTTATAGCCCGGCAGGAGCCGCAGTATCCTAAAATAAATATTCATGGACTGGAAGCCTGCATTCGCGCGCGTCCTTATGATATAAGGGTGACTATGGCCTTGGCGGCCTTTTCAGCCGCGCCTGAGCCGAGTCTTTCTTTAACCACATCATAGCATTGTATTATATCATTTCTCTTCTTAATGTCCTTAAGTATCTGTAATATCTCGGAAGATATGGGCTCAGGCGCGGCCTTAGACTGTATAAGCTCTTCCACAATCTTCCTCCCTGCCACGATGTTAGGAAGCCCATAGAACTCCATATCAATGAGCGCCTTTCCGATGGAGTAGGAGAGCGTTGACACCTTGTAGATGATTACCATAGGAGCGCCGATGAGCGCGGTCTCCAATGTGGCCGTGCCTGAGGCCACTATAGCTGCGTCAGAGGCCCTGAGCGCCGTGTAGAGTTCGCCCCTTAAGACCCGCACTTGAGAGCGGCATCCTTCTAAAAAACCGTTTATCAGGCTGTCCTCTATGCCCGAGGCCGCTGGTATGAGGAAAACACCCTTCTCCCCAAGCCCTTTGTCAATCATTTCAGCGGCCTGTAGCATCACAGGGAGATGCCTCTTTACCTCCGAGGTCCTGCTCCCGGGAAGAAGCGCGATTACCTTCGCGTGAGGCGCTATGCCCATGGAGCGCCTTGCATCAAGATGGCTCAGGGCGGAGACGGCGATATCTTTCAAGGGGTGGCCGACATATTCAACATCAACGGCTTCATTCCTGTAGAGCGCTTCCTCGAAAGGAAATACCACGAGCATCTTGTCAACGAGCGCGGCGATTTTTTTGATTCGCCCCTTTCTCCACGCCCAGACCTGCGGGCTTATGTAATATATTACGGGAATGCCGAGTTTTTTCGCCTTCACGGCGAGCCTTAGATTGAAGTCCGGAAAATCTATAAGCACGACGGCGTCAGGTCTGTTCGAGGCGAGGCCGCTAACGAGCGCGTTGAAGGCCCTGAGTATGGCGGGAAACCGTCCGATTACCTCGGTTATGCCGACAACAGAGACGCCCTTGGAATCAAGCCCCAGAAGACCCTCTTTGCGCATCCTCTCGCCGCCCATGCCTCTGACCGCAAGACCGGGCATTATGGCCCTGAGCGCGCGCATGAGGGCCGCGCCGTGCATGTCCCCTGACTCCTCGCCGCTTATTATGAAAATGCTCTTACCCATATCTCCAGCCCCCACCCTAACCCTCCCCCATAAGGGGGGAGGGGGAAAGGAAGGGAGTTTGAGGGAAACTTATTACAAAAAGTTTCCCTCAAATAATCTTCTTTCAGCGCTTATGGCCCTTGCGGTGCAAGTTTGCAAGGGACGAGTTTATAGAGTTTTGGACCATGTGCGCGACCTTCAGGGCATTTAGGCCGTCTTCTCCTGTTACAGGCGGCCTTGTCCTCAGCATTGATGCGGATATGAAGGCCTTAAGCTCTTCGAGGATTTGGTCGGCCTTTTGAAGCACCGGCCTTTCCTCTATTATGCGCGTAACATCGCCGTGAGCACCCGGAAGGATTTTGGTTATGGAGATGCTTTGGCCCGCGTAGTCTATTGATATGTATTCGCCGCTTTGGAATATCCGCGCCTTTCTTACGCGCTCCTTCGACACCCTGCTCGCAATGATGTCTGCGACAGCCCCGTTTTTGAACCTGAGCCGGGCGCTCGCCATGTCAATCTTGTCCGTAAGCACGGGCGAGCCTATGGCGTCAACCGACAGGACAGGGGATTTAACGAAGTCGAGCGCTATGTCTATGTCGTGTATCATCACATCGAGGACCACATCCACATCCGTTGACCTGTTGGGAAAAGGGGACAATCTTTCGGCCTCGATGAACATGGGGTTTTTAATCCTCTTTTTCGCCTCTACGACAGCGGCGTTGAACCTTTCGAGAAGCCCGACCTGAAGGACCCTCTTTGTCCTTTTGGCTTCTTTTACAAGCCCCGCGGCCTCTTCTATAGCGATGGTAATCGGCTTTTCCACGAGCACATCCACGCCGTTCGAGAGAAAATCGAATGCAATGGAGGAATGGGTCTCCGTGGGCGTAGCGATGCTTACGGCGTCAACGCGGCCTAATAAGTCCCTGTAAGAGGGATACGGCTTTGTCTTGAGCCTGGACGCGAGCCCCTCGGCCTTCGCGAGCTCTATGTCGCTTACGCCTACGAGCGCGGCCTGAGGGATGAGCGCGTATTTTTCGGCGTGGAGTTTTCCGAGGTATCCTGCGCCTATGACAGCGACCCTAATCTTTTTCATCCATGCCCTCGTCCTTCCTCCTCTGCCGTTCCCTTGCTATGCCGCGCTTTGAGCCTTTGATGAAGTCCAGAAATCTCTTGGCGTGCGCCGAGCCGGAGAGTTGCTCCTCTATCCTCTTGACGGCCTCGGCCAAGGTGAGCGATGACCTGAAGAAGATGGAGTAGGCCTTCCTGATTTCGTCAATATCGGCCTTTGAAAAGCCCTTTCTTCTCAGGCCCACGGCATTGAGGCCGAATAAATGCGCCCTGTTGCCGACCGCCATGACAAACGGGGGGATGTCCTTGGTCACGGCAGAGGCGCCGCCTATGATGCAGTATGCGCCTATGCGCACATGCTGGTGAATGGCGACAAGCCCGCCCACTATGGCGGAGTCGTCAATACTCACATGGCCGCCGAGCGTGGCGGAGTTGGCCATTATGATGTTGTCGCCGAGGGTGCAGTCGTGCGCGATGTGGACATAGTTCATGAGCATGTTGTTATTGCCTATGACCGTTTTCTTCTCCTGTTTTGTCGTTGACCTGTGTATGGTTACGAACTCCCTAATGATGTTGTTATCGCCTATTATAACCTCGGTCTTCTCGCCCTTGTAGCCTATGTCCTGCGGCGGCGCGCCTATGGAGGTGAACTGGTATATGGAGCAGTCCCTTCCTATAGTCGTCCACCGGTCAATGAACGCATGGGGGCCTATCTTGGTGTTTTCCCCTATGCGGACATCCTCTGATATTACCGAGTACGGGCCGACCTCCACGCCGGAGCCGAGCTCGGCATTCGGATGGACGATTGCAGTCGGGTCAATCTTCAAGTCTTTGTTTTTCATGGATGCGTCTTTCATGTGCCGGGTTACCTCTACATTATAGTCGCCATAAGCTCGGCTTCTGCCACGAGCACGCCCGCCACGCGGGCCTCTGCCTTGAAGACCCAGACCGTGGGCCTCGATTTTTTGACGCTTACGGTTATATCGAGCGTGTCTCCGGGGATAACCGGCTTTCTGAAGCGCGCGTTGTCTATCCCCATGAAGTATAGGAACTTGCCCTGCACATCAGCGGACCTGTAGGCGAGAACGCCTCCGACCTGCGCCATTGCCTCTATTATGAGGACGCCCGGCATCACGGGACGACCCGGGAAGTGGCCTGCGAAGAAAGGCTCGTTTATAGTCACATTTTTTATGCCCCTTGCCTTTATGCCCGGCTCAAGCTCCAATATCCTGTCTATGAGGAGGAACGGGTAACGGTGCGGCAAGACGCTTTGTATCTCGTTAATGTCCATCATAATACCACTAACCTCCTTTTAGGGGTGCGGCTGCAACTAAAAATCGCTCTTTTTCCCGATCTCTGCGTTAGGGCGGAAGAAAAAATGCTCACATATTAATATATATGCTGCGCTTTTTATTTCCGCCCTGCCTTG
>CAYIRV010000075.1:0-3416 GCA_964365865.1 uncultured Thermodesulfobacteriota bacterium
AAACCTCAATCATAAAATGGCTTGTTAAAATACTCTGCAAAAATGCGGATGGAGCCAGAGGCATTATGGATTTCATACAATATAAAACCCGTCATATGAACCCCCTGTTGTTGCTTGCCATGTTTTTGTTATTTGCCTTCCCGCCCTTTATTCATTCCGCATTCTCAGAGGGTTTCACCCTGATAAAGGTTGACTCCCACTATGAGCCGGAGATGTATGAGTGGATACAAATCCCTGGCACAAACATGAAGGCAGGATTATTTGCTTATGTTCTGAATGAAAAACAGGGGGAATACGACTCTACAATCAAGGCAGGGGTGCTGGTCAATGGCAAAACACTTTATTATGTTGAATCAGGAAGAGCGGTGTTTGACCCTGGAGGCGACAGTTATTTCGGAATTTATAAGGATTATCTTGTGATGGATTCATGCAGCTATGCGGCTTCATCATGTAATCGCATGATGTTTCTTTTCAGGTTCGGGAAAGACACGGTAGAACTGCTGGATGCTATTGGGAAGGCTTACAGCTTATATGATTTCACATCCGAATATGTCAGAAGCGTGAAACAAGGGGCTGTTATTCCGGCATGGACCGATGTTAAAGACTTTGACGGCGACGGCAACCCGGAAGTCAAAATCATACTTGCCAAGCAGCTGCGTCTTGAAGCATTGGAACTTTACCTTGAGATAAAAGACAACAGGCTCAGTGTGGATTTTAATCCCATGCTCTACAAGCCGCTTTTTGAAAAAGAAAAGCGTAAAAAGCTACGAAAAGGCAGGCGCAATGCCTATTATGTTTATGGATTTCTTGCCGGAGAATGGGGACTCGACAAGGTAAAGGCTGAAATAAACTCTAAAGGAGAGGCATACAAAGGACAATACAAAAGCCTCATTAAGATGCTTGAGAATCAAAAAAACTGGGATGCAGAGTTCCATAGTGAGTATTACGAGGAAAAACCCGTGTTAATGAAGTATGAAATAAGGAGGTAATCAGTCATGCCATCAAAGTGGAACAGAATTAGAATCAAGAAAGGCCGTGGTATCGGCAATGTGACAGAGGAACAAAAGGACGCCCTTATTTCCAAGGCCGTATCCATGTGGAAAAGCATGGGCCTGACGCTAAAACAGACAGCCTTCGGCATAGCAACCATGGGCGTTGAATCAGGGTTCGACCCTGTTGCAGGCGGCCAGTCAAGAACAGAGAAGGGGTTGGGACAGTTTCGTGAAGACACATGGAACGAGGCGGTTAAACATTATAATAATCTCTACAGAGACAGCCTTAACCCTGCTTTGAGCAGATATAATACCGATGACCAGATAGCTGTCATAGGCGGCTGGATTAAAAAAATCTGGCCCACTGCCGTGAGATATTCGAGACACCACATGTTAAGCGATTACAGGCTCAGCGAAATCGCCTATGGGTTATGGCATGAAGGACAAAACGCAAAGGAGATACCTATAAAGATATATCTGGACAGGAGAGGTAATGAGGGCTTCGACACCATCCATGTCAAGGACTACTTCAACAGCGCCTATGACGAGGCAGATACCATTCTGAGGACATCTTCGATAGGAGAATATGTTGCCGGTATCCACGGCCTGGGCGCCGGGGCGCTTGAGGACTTGCTCCTGCCCGTGAGTAAAGACGCCATCCCAATGACGGGGCTTGAGCATTTAGACCCCATAACCAAACGAAGAATAAAAAGCCTCTCCAATGGTCTGACGATTAACGGAAAGGAAACCCTGTGGCGTGACGGCGATAGGGTGTGGCGCATAGAGCCTGACGGCGGAACGAGAGGGTACTTCATCTGCAATGACTGATATAATGCCTGTGATACGCCGGCCGGTAAAGGCGCTACTTTTCCGAAAACGCCTTCAACTTCCTGCACCTTTTTGGGTGGCGGAGTTTACGGAGGGCCTTTGCCTCAATCTGGCGTATCCTCTCCCTCGTAACATTAAAAAACACCCCGACCTCCTCGAGCGTGTGGTCCTTTGTCTCTCCTATGCCGAAGCGCATCCTTAATACCTTTTCCTCCCTGGGCGCAAGGGTTGAGAGCACCTCGTTCATGTGGCCCATGAGGTCGTTGGAGACCACCTCGTCGTGCGGTATCAGCGCCTCCTTGTCCTCTATGAAGTCACCGAGGAGGCTGTCGCCGTCGTCCCCAACAGGGGTTTCAAGGGAAATCGGCTCCTTGGCGATTTTCATGATTTTTCTTACCTTGTCAATAGGCATCCTCATGGAAAGCGCGAGCTCATCCGGAAGCGGCTCCCTGCCGTTCTCCTGAACGAAATAGTGCGATGTGCGCATGAGCTTGTTTATGGTCTCTATCATGTGAACCGGTATTCTGATAGTGCGCGCCTGGTCGGCTATGGCCCTTGATATGGCCTGCCGTATCCACCATGTGGCGTATGTGGAGAACTTGTATCCCCTCTGATACTCGAACTTCTCAACAGCCCTCATAAGCCCGATGTTCCCTTCCTGAATGAGGTCCAGAAACTGAAGCCCCCTATTGAGATACCTCCGCGCTATGCTGACCACGAGTCTCAGGTTCGCCTTTATGAGCCGCTCCTTCGCGTCCTCGATGTCGTGTTCGCGCCTCGATATTGATTTTATTACATCGTCAAGCTCCGCGGGATTAAGCCCGGCCTTTGCCGAGAGGGCCGCGAGTTCCCGCCTTATTGACTTCATCTCCTTCCCCTGCGCCGTCTTTTTGTCAGAGGCCTTTTCCGCAGAGGAGAGCCTCCTCTTAAGCCTTTTGAACTCAGCCTCATAGATGCGAAGCCGCGCAATCAGCCTTTCGTATATGTCGGCCCTCTTGTCTATTTCGAGGAGAAGACTTACGAGCGCGTCAAGCCCGGCCTTGGGCCCTTGCGAATACCTTGAGTAGAGCTTTACGGCCTTCTCAATCCTGTCGAATGTCTCGCCCAAGTCCTCCTCGTCAGCGCCTATAAGCCCCTCGTAGTCGTCGAATTCAACGACCTCGTCATCCCCCTTTGTCTCAACAAGCCTCGTTTTAAGGTCATTAAGCTCCTCTATGACGACCTGAGTCCTAAGGAAGTGCTTTGTGACAGCGACCTTGCCGTCTTCAATCCTCTTGGCAAGGGCAACCTCCTCGTCCTTGGTAAGAAGAAGGGCTGAACCCATCTCCTTAAGATAGGCCTTTACAGGGTCAAGGGTCCCGGCCCACGGAGTTTCATCAATATCCGACGGCACGGTCTCCTTTACCCCAGGCCTTATGTCCTCAACATCAATCTCTGTCATGGGGTCAACTTCAGCCTCGACTGCTATGTCCTTCATGTCTTCCATGCGCGAGTTCAATCGCCCCCCCCTTCCACATATACCTCCCCCATTATTGGGGAGGGATAATAGGAAGGGGGGGGGGGCGGGGGGTGGGCGCCCCGTGAGCCGAACAATTA
>CAYIRV010000075.1:3426-7662 GCA_964365865.1 uncultured Thermodesulfobacteriota bacterium
CCAAAACCCCCCCCTTTTTGGGGGGTTTTTTTTTTTGCATGGGGGGGGGCGCGGGGGCTGGGCTCCCGTTGCGCGAAGCATTGCAACGGGAAGCGGAGGGTGGTGCCGGGCATTTTACTCCTCCCCTTTGTTAAAGGGGAGGCCGGGAGGGGTTAGCCCCTTTTCTTGGCCTCGGCCCTTTCCCTGATTCTCCGGGCCCAATCCGCATCCCCGCCCGATTCCCTTTTTATCACATCCTCGGTCTCTGGCTTAAGTTTACCGCTGTTCAGCACCTTTTTCAAACAATCTTCGAGCATTTTTTCCGGGTTCTCGATAAACCCGTCCTCGTCCCTGAAGAGACGGGACGCGAGCTTTGACACCGCCTTTTCATCCCCGAGTTCGTCTACAAGCTCTGAAAGTCCGGCGGCAGCGCCGGACTTAAGTCGGCCAGCGATAAACCTGCCGGCGTTTTTAAGGTCCATATCCTCAAACATCTCAATCGCCAGCGCCACTTCATCGGTAAAGAGCTTAGGATGTCCGAGTATTACCTTGAGTATCGTAACCTCCTTCAGGCTTGAGCCCTTGAGGGCGATAATGTCTTTACGCGGGGCCGCGGCGCCCTTTGGCGAAAATGTCCTAACAGCCTCATACACCGCATCAGGGACAATGCCCAACGTTGAGGCGACTATCGCCGCATAGTGGCCCTTTTCAGCGGGGTTCGGAAACATGGAGATGTGCCGGGCCGCCTCATCCAAGTATCTTGTCTTGCCTTCAGGCGTTTTAGTGTTGAGCCTCTTCCCCATGTCCTTAAGGTAAAACTCCATCAGCGGCTCGGCCTTGTCTATGGCGGCCTTTAGAGCGTCTCCGCCTGATTTGGAGAGAAACTCGTCAGGGTCCTTGCCTGAAGGGAGGAGCACGATTTTTGACGACACCCCTGCCTCAAGGAAAAGCCCCAATCCCCTTAACGCCGCATTCCTGCCCGCGTCGTCAGAGTCGAAAAGCGAATAGACGACCTGCGCGTACGGTTTAAGAAACCTCAAATGCTCGGTGGTGAGCGCCGTGCCCATGGTAGCCACGCTGTTTGAAAACCCGTGCCTATGGAGCGCGATGAGGTCGAAATACCCTTCAACGACAATGGCCGAGCCTTGCTTTGATATCGCCTTCATTGCCTGATGCAGGCCGTAGAATGTCTCGCCTTTTTTGAATACAGGGGTCTCAGGCGAGTTAAGATACTTAGGCTCCTTATTGTCAATAGTCCTTCCGCCAAAGGCGATTATTCTGCCCAATGCATCCATGACAGGGAACATCACCCTGCCCCTGAACCTGTCGTAATACCCACCGCCGTCTTTCTTTACGACAAGGCCGGCCTTTTCCGCAAGGTCCATGGACACGCCCTTTTTCCTTAAAAACCCTATAAGGCCGTCCCATTTGTCAGGCGCGAACCCTACGGAGAACCTTTCAAGCAAGGCCGGGTCAGAGTATCCCCTCTTGGCGAGGTAATCCATCGCCCGCTTGTTAGAGGGCGCTGCGAGTGCCATTCTGAAGTATTCGCGCGCAAACCCGTTTGCCCCGCATATAGCGGCCTTAAGGTCGCTTGCCCCGCTTTTTTCCTCTTTTATTACAACGCCGAACCGCCTTGCCAGAGACCGAACCGCGTCAGGGAAGCTCATGCCCTCCTTCTTCATTACAAAGGTTATCGCGTTCCCCGCCGTATTGCAGCCGAAACAGTAGAATATCTTCTTTTCCTCGCTTACTGAAAAAGAAGGCGTCTTCTCGGAATGGAACGGGCATAGCCCCACATGACTGACCCCGCGCTTCTTAAGCGGCACATAGTCTGACACGACCGCCACTATCGAGGCCCTGGCCCTTACCTCCTCTATCTTGTCTTTTGGTATCATCATGCGCTTTCTGATGCTCCCTTCCATATCTTCCCCCCTTATTTAAGGGGGGAAGAAGGGGGGTTATGCCCCGCTATTGCGTTCGTATTAAACAAGCTCAACTATGGTCTTGCCTTTGCCTCCCTCGGACTCGCCGCCGTGATAAAACCTCTTCACGAGACCGCTTTCCGAGAGATACCCTTGCACGGCCTTTGCAAGCGCGCCTGTGCCTTTCCCGTGGATTATCTCCACCTTTTCCGTGCCAGCGGCGTGCGCGTTGTCTAAAAACCTCTCAAGCTCCTTAAGCGCCTCTTCAGCCCTCATGCCTATAAGGTTTATCGCAGAGTCCTCCTGAAGAACAGCGTCAACAACCCCCCCTAACCCCCCCTTGTCAAGGGGGGGATTAAGGGGGGGTTCTGCCCCGTCTTTACCCGATTGCGCTGCCTTTAGCATGGCCCAGTCCAGCACCACCTTTTTGCCGGCCACCATAAGCTCTGCCTTTTTAAGGGCCTCGTCAACGGCTAAAATAACGCCCTTTGTATTAGAGCCTTTTATCGCGGCCCTGTCTCCGGGCTTGGGCGCGTATGTTGCGCTTTTGCCTGTGATACGCGCCTTTGCCCTTTCTCCGGCGCCATCCAATGCGGCTCTGACCTTTGCCGCGACCCCCCCAAACCCCCCCATGTGTAAGGGGGGGGTTGGGGGGGTCGCCGCTTTCAAGCCCCCAATGATTTTAGCGGCCTCGGCACGGGCGCTAACCACTATATCATCAACCTTTTTAACCGCCTTATCAAGTATCTTCGCCCTTTCATCCTTAAGCCTCCGGACAGCTTCTTCCCTTTTGTTCTCGATGAAAAGCGCCCGTTCTTTAATCCTTTCCACCTTTTCCCTTTCTTCTCCGAGCCTTTTTATAGACTCCATGAACGCGCCTTCCTTTTCGCTTATGTACGACCTTGCCCTCTCAATAAGCGCCGCAGGCATGCCGAGCGACGAGGCTATGGAAAGACCGAGCGAAGGCCCGGGCGAGCCGTAGCAAAGCCTGTAAAGCGGCTTAAGGGACTTTTCATCGAATTCGACCGCGGCGTTTAAATACTCAGGGTTCGTCTCTGCGTGCGCCTTAAGGAGGTTAAGGTGCGTCGTCACTGCGATAAACGCGCCTGCTTTTACGAATGTCTCCATTGCCGCGAGCGCGAAGGCCGCGCCTTCCTGCGGGTCTGTGCCAATGCCGAGTTCGTCTATGAGCACGAGCGCGCCCTGCCCTGCGGCGGGAAGGAAAGCTCCTATGCGCTTTATGTGGCCTGAGAATGTGCTTAAACTCGCGGTAATGTCCTGCCTGTCCCCTATGTCAGCGAATATCGCCGAAAAGAACACTGCCTCGCTGTCCTCCGAGGCTGTTATTGGAATCCCGGATGAGGCCAAGAGGGATAAAAGCCCCAATGCCTTGAGGGCAACGGTCTTTCCCCCTGTATTTGCCCCTGATATGACGAGCGCCTTTTTCCCTTCGCCGGTCAATATGTCAATAGGCACGGCCTTGTGTCCGGCCGAAACCTCGTTTATGGCAAGTAGCGGATGCCGCGCTGAAAAAAAACGCGCCTCCCCTGCTTCCTTGAGCTTCGGGACATGCGCCGAGTAAGCCTCTGCGAACAGTGCCTTTGCCTGAATGCAGTCGAGCGCCGAGAGGACTTCAAGGTCGCACATCAGCGCCTCCCTTCTTGAGAAGACCGACGCGCTCAATGCCCTGAGGACCGCTATCTCCTCTTCCTTCTCTTCTTTTTTGAGTATGGCGAGCTTGTTATTGACCTCCACGAGCTTCAAAGGCTCTATGAAATATGTGGCCCCTGTATTAGACCTTCCATGCACTATGCCGGGAAACTCCGCCTGCCTTCCGGCCGCGACGAGGAGCACATATCTGTCCTCCCTTATGGTGACTATCTCTTCCTGAAGGATTTCCTTTGTCTTTTTGTCGTTCAGGAAATAATCCACCAATTCCTTTGCGCGGGCCTTTATGGAGCGCACCTCTTTTCTTATGCGGAGAAGCTCAGGCGAGGCAGAGTCCCGTATCTCGCCTTTTTCATCGAATACACGGCCGATTTCCTTGATAAGGGCCGATTCGTCTGAAATAACGCCAATGCGAGATGAGAGCAGCGGATAGCCCTTGCTGAATGATTCATTGAGAAGCTGTCTTATTGATTCAGACGCGCTCAGGCACGCAACGCGAAGGCGTGCGCGGCCTCATGCACATTCCACTGCTGGGCGGCCTCGTGTCCGATGAGAACGAACAGGAACACAACACCGAGTTGTGGTTTTCGATACGACCCAGTTGGGAAGAAATCTCCGCTCGCGAGCCCCGCCATGAACACGAACTTTGAAGCGAAGGTCCCGT
>CAYIRV010000076.1:0-3796 GCA_964365865.1 uncultured Thermodesulfobacteriota bacterium
CGGTATCTTGACTTTCTTGCCGCGCCAGTAGTCTTCTGGATTATAAAGGCTTTATTGTTCAAACCCTACGGCGCGTATGGCGGCTATTACAATGTGGTTGACGCCGGAGGCATCGCAGCCGGCGGGCTCCGGTCGCTTCTTTCGTTTTCGGTTTTTTACGGGCTTCTTAAGAAGACCGTCTTTGTTTTTGATTTCATCACGCTCTTTTTTATCGTTATCGCGGCAGCGTCCCTGTATTTTTTTTACGCGCTCAAAGGCCGGCCGGAGCACCGGTTTCCCTCCCCACTTGTGGGGGAGGGGAAGGGTGGGGGCAGGGGCACGAGCCTGTTTTTTCTCTGCTTCGGCGCGTTTGTCTATCTTATCGCTGTCTTTCCTTACGCCGCGGTGGGCAAGGTTTATGTTGTTGACAATTGGTCTGACAGACACGCGCTTCTCGTGCCGCTCGGCGCGTCTCTGCTCCTCTACTATGCATTGAGGCTTGCCTTTGGCCGCGTTTCACCACGGGCGCTTGTTATCGCCTCCGCGGCCCTTATAGCGCTATTCGTAAGCGCGGACATAAGGGCGCTTTTAGGATTTCAGAGGCAGGCATTCAAGCAGCTCTCCCTCATAGAGCAGATAAAATCAAGCGCGGTCATAAGGAACAACCGCACATTCCTGTTCATTGACGAGACAAAGGATTACGACGGCTTTAAGTCCGAGCCTTACCGCCAGTATGAGTGGACGTGCCTATTCAAGGTCGCCTACGGCGACGAGACGAGAAACGGCTGGACGCAGGAGCTTTACAAGTCCGAGGAGCCGTCGTATTATGCTCTCGGCATATATGCGAAATACAAGCCGCGCTACTGCATCGGCGGCTATGAGCCGGGCAAGCCGCAGTATGCGGTTATAGTCAAAAAAGGCGGTTCCGCGCTCGACAGCCGCCTTGATGTAGTCCGGCTGCTCTTCAGGAATGCGTTTAATGCACCGCAGGCTCAGGAGGACATAAAAAAAATCCTGAGGCTTGAGTATAGAAAGTTAGAGGGTTAGGCTGTATGGGCAAGAATCTCTTTTTTACGGCGTTCGCGCTTTTTTTCACAGCCATGTGCCTTCACATCGTGCTGTGGAGGGTTGTCAGGCCGCGCGGCCATATATCCGCTCTCGTTGCGGCGTTTCTTGTTTTCCCAGCCCTCCTGTCCCTCGTTGCCATGTGCTTTGGGCATGGCGTCCTTTACGGCAGATGGTTGCCCTTTGCCGCGTCTTTGAACCGTGAGGAGTGGGCAGCGGCCATCCTTATGCACTACTCTTTTTCCTCGGCATACATACTCACATATCCGGCCATACAGGCAGGCTGCCCGTCTTTGAGGATGCTCCTCATCATAGGCTCCGGAATGCCTGATGGCATTACACACGACAACCTCAAAAGCCGGTTCGGCTTAGAGGCATTGTTCCTGCCGCGCATCAAGGACCTGTTGGACTCCGGTTTCGTGAAAGAGGACAAGGACAATCTCATGCTTACGGCAACAGGCCGCGTATTAGCCGGTTTTTTCGCGCTCTACAGGAAGGCAATAGGGCTTCCGGCAGGAAGGGGGTAGCGATTGGCCCCATGACGCTCACTGGAAGGCTCGTCATATTTCTTCTTGTTTCGCCTCTCATGCTCGTGGCCCTGCACGCGGTCGTATCGAGGCTCGCGCAACGGCGCGGCAACGCGCCGTCCGCCCAACTCGTGTGCATGGTCTCAATAGCGCTTTGCAACATACCTGTCGCGGCCATTACCGTTCTCCTCGCGCTTACCGGGGTTGACGGCCCAATTGAATTCGTGCTTGGGTTTTTCTATTCGCTTATCGTGTTCAATCTGCTCGGATACTCGTATTTTCATGTGTTTAACATGAGCGAGACTGCCCGGAGGATACGGCTCCTGACTGAACTCGCCGCATCAGGCCCAGTCAAGAGAGAAGAGCTTTCTTCCATATACAGCGAACAATCCATGTTTGATGTCCGCGTAGTCAGGCTTAAGTCATTGGGCCAGATTAAGGAGATTAACGGACGCTATGTGCTTGGGCAAAGGCTCCTTTACTTTGCCGCGCAAATCGTAAACCTCTGGGCAAGGGTTCTCGGAATGCCCATTTATAAATCCGGCGTAATGCCCTGATTGTGCACGGTTTTTTATGCGCTTGACATTCTACGGCTTGTAGAATATAATTAAGAAAATCTATAGTGGAGTTAGCTGATGATGAAGGTTACTGACCCTGTCTGCAAAATGGTTATTGAGCATACTGCCGCAAAGGCCGCATCCGTTTATAAGGGTGAGACAGTGTATTTCTGCGCCACGGCCTGCAAGGATAAGTTCGACAAAAATCCTGAAGCCTATCTTGTTGAAAAAGGCGGCATGGCAAAGGAAAAGGCCCCTGTTGCCGGCGAGATGGCCAAAGACCCTATCTGCGGCATGGTCGTAAATAAGGAACGTTCCATCAAGACGACTGTTGCCGGAAGGCAGTATTATTTTTGCAGCGACGGATGTCTGCGCACCTTCGAGGCGCCTGAGGCAGAGCTTAAGGCAATGAAGAGGAGGGTGGCGATTGCCTTGACCGGCGTTGTCGCTCTTGCGCTTCTCAGGGCCGCGTTCTTCCTCGGCCTTGCCGCAGGCGCGACCGTGCTTACATGGGTTCCAATACCGTGGCTCCCGTGGTTCACATGGGGCGTCTGGCTTTTCATAATAACTACGCCTGTGATGCTCTTCGGGGGAAAGGGTTTCTTCATAGGCGCGTATCACGCGCTAAAAGACCGCTCGGCGAACATGGACCTCCTCATCGCGCTCGGGACCTCGACCGCGTATATATACAGCGCATTCGTGATATTTTTCCCCGGGGTGCTTCCGGTAGAGGAAAAGAATGTCTATTTCGAGGTCTCGGCCATAATCATAGCCTTCGTGCTCCTCGGTAAATACATGGAGGAAATAATAAAAAAGAGAAGCTCCGCGGCAATAAGAAAGCTCCTTGACCTCAGGCCCCAGACAGCGCATGTCATCAGGCACGGCGCTGAGGCCGAGGTCCCGGCCGAATCCATTATGCCCGGGGAATCGGTCGTGGTAAGGCCCGGGGAAAAGATACCGGCTGACGGGGTCGTGGCCGAGGGGCATTCAACGATTGACGAGAAGATGCTCACAGGCGAAAGCATCCCTGTTGAAAAAAGGCCGGGTGACGAGGTCATCGGAGGCACATTAAACAAGACCGGTTCGTTCACATTCACGGCAAAGAATGTAGGCTCGGAGACCACCTTAAACCAGATAATAAAGCTCGTGGAAGAGGCCCAGTCCTCAACAGCAAAGATACAGAGGCTCGCGGACAAGGTGGCCTCGTATTTTGTCCCTGCGGTCATCTCAGCGGCGTTTTTGTCAGCGCTCGGCTGGATTCTCTACGGCAATATCACATACGCGCTTTTGAGCTTTGTAGCCGTGCTCATTATCGCATGCCCGTGCGCCCTGGGCATTGCGACACCGGCTGCGCTCATGGTGGGCGTGGGAAAAGGCGCTGAAATCGGCATACTCATACGCGGGGCCGAGTATCTTGAAAGGGCCGAGAAACTTAAGGCCGTTGTCTTTGACAAGACAGGCACGCTCACAAAGGGCGAGCCAGAGGTTACGGAGATAGTCCCTGTTGACGGCGGAACCATTGAGGAGGTCATCTCTATTGCCGCCATTGCAGAGGCAGGCTCAGAGCATCCGCTCTCCGAGGCAATAATCAAAAAAGCGGCCATGATGTCCTTAAGCCTGCCAAAGGCCATGAGTTTTGAGGCTGTGCCGGGCCAAGGGGTTAAGGCG
>CAYIRV010000076.1:3806-7599 GCA_964365865.1 uncultured Thermodesulfobacteriota bacterium
ACAACGATGGTCTGATATTAGTCGGCAACAGGCGTTTTATGGAATCATCAGGCATAAAGACAATGCACAAGGAAGAAGCGATTGCCGCGCTCGAAGAAAAGGGCAATACCGTGATGCTCGTCGGAGTTGAGGACAAGGCTTCGAGGCGGCTCATCGGGTTCGTGGCTGTCGCTGACACGGTTAAGGAAAACGCGCCTGAGGTCGTTCGCGCGCTTAAGAGGGAAGGCATCGAGGTCATAATGCTCACAGGCGACAACGAGAGGACGGCCAAGGCCATAGCCAAAGAGGCCGGCATAGACAGGGTTATAGCCAATGTCCTGCCGGGCCAGAAGGCCAAGGTCATAAAAGACCTTCAGGCAGAAGGAAAGGTAACGGCCATGGTCGGCGACGGCATAAACGACGCACCTGCCCTGGCTCAGGCCGACATCGGCATAGCCATAGGCAGCGGCTCCGACATAGCAAAGGAGACAGGCGGCATAATACTCGTAAGGGACGACTTGGGCGATGTGGTAAAGGCCATAAGGCTCAGCAGGGCGACCATGAGAAAAATTAAGCAGAACCTTTTCTGGGCTTTTGCGTATAATACGGTCGGCATCCCGATTGCGGCCTTCGGGCTTTTAAACCCGATAATTGCCGCCGCGGCAATGGCCTTAAGCTCGTTGTCCGTTGTTGCAAACTCAGCGCTCCTTAAAAGGGTGAAGATATGAGGGTCAAACAAATGAAAGTCCTTGTCGCTGTCTTGATTTTTCTTTTACCCGCGGTCTTTGTCTTGGCAGTCGCCTTTGGCAACGCGGAAACCGTTGTCAAGGACGGCGAGGCCCTATTCAACTCCAAATGCTCCAAGTGCCACGGGCTCAAGGGCGTTGGCACGGACAAAGGCCCGCCGCTCGTTCATAAGATATACGAGCCTAATCACCACGCTGACTTGAGCTTCCACTGGGCCGCTGAACGCGGTGTCAGGGCGCACCATTGGGGCTTCGGCGACATGCCTCCGGTTGAAGGGGTCTCGATGGATGAAGTCTCGGCTATAATAAAATACATACGCGGCCTCCAGAAAGAGGCCGGCATATTCTGATGAAGGGCGGCGCGCTCCCCGGTAATATGAAGGTTTCCGTGGTTATGCCTGTTTACAACGAAAGGCCCTGCATAGAGGATGTCATCAAAAGGGTCGTAGCAACCGGCATGACAGATGAGCTTATAATAGTTGACGACTCATCAACCGACGGCACGAGGGAAATCCTCGTAAGGTTAAAAGACGGATGGAAGGACATACGTCCTTGCCTTAAGCTGCTTTTTAATGAAAGGAACATGGGGAAAGGCGCGGCCCTGAGGCTCGGCTTCTCAAACATCACAGGGAGCATAGTGATTGTTCAGGACGCTGACCTCGAATACGACCCTGCGGATTATCCGAGGCTCTTAAGGCCCATACTCGAAGGCAAGGCCGATGTGGTCTATGGTTCGCGCTTCTTAGGCGAAAGCCACAGGGTGCTTTTTTTTTGGCACATGCTCGGCAACAAGTTCCTGACATTCCTCTCAAACCTGTTTTCAAACCTGAACCTCACTGACATGGAGACCGGATACAAGGCGTTCAGGGCCGATGTCCTGAAGGCGATAAGCCTTAAATCAGACAGGTTCGGGTTCGAGCCTGAGTTCACGGCAAAGGCCGCGAAGGCAGGGTTCAGGATTTACGAGACGCCCGTCACATACGCGGGCCGCACATACCGGGAAGGGAAGAAGATAACATGGAGGGACGGCCTCGCGGCAATTTGGCATATACTAAGGTTCAATCTTTTCAACTGAAGAAAACAAATCAGGAGCAAGTATGCATGGAGACGGGCTTTCTTATGCCTATGGGGTTTGGGCGCTTGTAGTTGTAAACGTCATCCTGTTCATTTTCTTCATCCTGAGCTTCATTACCCCGGTCAAGAAAAGGGAATGGCGCTCCATGGGGGTGACTACCGCCTTTATTGCCGCCCTCTTTACCGAGATGTACGGCTTTCCCCTTACCATCTATATTTTGACGGCGGTTTTAGGGGCAAAGTATCCGGCCTTAAACCCCTTTTCGCACGCAAGCGGGCATCTATGGGTGACTTTTCTTGGCGGGGGCGGGACCATGCTCGTGGTCATACATATAGTAAGCAACGGGCTTATGGTAGCGGGTTTTTTGATAATGGCCTCGGGCTGGCGGAAGATACACGGGGCAAAGGGCGGCCTTGTTACTGACGGGATTTACGGCTATGTGCGGCACCCGCAATACTCCGGGCTGATTCTCGTTACTATCGGGCTTCTTATTCAGTGGCCGACCATAATCACGGCGCTTATGTGGCCTGTGCTTATCTTGGCCTATTACAGGCTTTCCAAGAAAGAAGAGGATGATATGGAACAAGAGTTCGGCAAAGCGTATAGAGAGTATAAGGAAAAGACGCCTATGCTTATACCTCGCATAAGCTCGCTGACAGGGTGAAAGATAAACAATAAGCGCATAAAAGGCGGACTTAAAGGAGGCGGATATGGATTACTCAACGCTCATATACATAATACTGATAGTTCTTTTTATGCTCATCATGCACCGTATGGGCGGTATGGGGTGTTGCGGCCTCGGGCACAGGCACGGCAAGAAAGACTCGGACAAAGACCCTAAAACAGAAAATACCCATAAGGGGCATTGCGGATAAGAAGCCCCATTATTTCTATTATCTCAAACGGAGGTGTTTTAAATGGATTCTCAGCGAATAAAGCCTGTTTTGCTCGGCGTGTTTCTCGGAACACTATGCGTTCTCTTCGGTATATTATGGGCAATATATCTCGTGGTGAACCACGACGGCATACACAAGAGGTTCGAGGCTGACATGTCGGCCATGCAAACCGCACAGCAGGCCGCGCAGGGTATCGGGCGCTCTGAGCGCGGCGCGTTGCGCGAAGAGGTGCACGCAGACGGCAAGAGGCATATGCACGAGAGCGCCGAGGCCTCTGCAGACGCCGCAAAACCGGAGACGCATCGCATGGAAGGCATGGCGGCCTCGGCGCATCATATGCAAGACCCGACTGGAGAGGCGCACAAAAGGCTCGCAAGGGGGCATGCGCACTGGATGGGCCTCGGCATACTCGCAATATGCTTGTCCCTCATGCTTGCGTTTCTCGATGCGTCCCCTCGCGTTAAAACCCTCGGCTCTGCCCTGATAGGCATAGGCGCTCTTATATATCCCATAAGCTGGATATTCATGGGGTACAAGACAATAAGCCTCGGCATAGAGGGGGCGCAGGAAGCCGCGCTCCCGTTTGTGGCCCTGAGCGTGCCGCTCGTGCTCTTCGGTCTTGTGATATGCCTCTTCTACCTTGTAAGGCAGGCCTTCAGATAAAGGGTGTCTCTAAAAATCGCTCTTTTTCCCGATCTCTGCGTTAGGGCGGAAATAAAAATGCTCACATATTGATATATATGCTGCGCTTTTTATTTCCACCCTGCCTTGACCCCCCCTTAATCCCCCCCTTTAATTAAAGGGGGGGATTAAGGGGGGGTCGCTGATTTTCAGAGGCGCCCTAAAATTCCTTGACATGCGGGGCAATAATGTAATATAGAATAAAGCGTTTCAGCAACTGACGGAATTAAGGCGGGTAACCGCCGTGGAGCTGAAGCAGGGCGCGTATTGAATAGAATCATCAATGAGCGTCCTAATTGCCGACCGTCTGGGCAGGATAGGCTGTTTTGCAGGCTTATTTTGCCGGGCGGTTTTTTTATTTAATACGAACGCAATAAATGTTTTTATACTGCGTTGGACTCCTCGGAAAATCCTCG
>CAYIRV010000077.1:0-5568 GCA_964365865.1 uncultured Thermodesulfobacteriota bacterium
CTCGTAAGGGTTGACGATAGGCTCCTTCACGGCCAGGTCATATGCTCATGGGTGCCGTTTGTGCGGGCGGACACCCTGATAGTGGCCTCTGACGAGGCGGCCTCAGACGAACTCGCCTCCGAGATAATAGAGTCCTGCGGGCACCCGGACCTCTCCGTTGATGTTAAGTCAATCGGCGATGTCATACATGAGGCGGCCGGGGATGGGCCATTCGGCAACAGGAGGGTGATACTCATAGTCGGATGCCTCGAGGACGCGATGAGGGTGTATGAGGAAGGCGTAAGGTTTCCCGCCCTCAACATCGGGAATATCCACCACCACGACGGCGGTAGAAATATCGCGCCGTCGGTCATCCTCAACAGCAGGGACGAGGAGCTCATAGCCGGCTTTATACGGCTCGGCGTGACCATTGACATAAGGGACATACCGAAGAGCGACCCGGCCGGATACACCGCGAGGGAGAAGGATGCAGGCTGAGATATTTGTCGGCGCGCTGACAGTATCAGTCGCAGGGGGGATTATGTCTCTCGACAGGACAGCCGCGTTCCAGACAATGGTGTCGAGGCCCATTGTCGCCGGGCCTGTTACCGGGTATCTATTGTCCAACATAGAGGCGGGGCTTGTCTCAGGCATGGTCCTCGAACTCCTTTTCATAGGGGATTTGCCGGTCGGGGCCTACCTGCCGGCGCATGAAACCGCGCTCACGGTGCTCGTTACCGCGCTTATGGCAGTCATGCTTGGCGTTGCCGGTTCCGCCGGCCATGCGTTCAAGGCGCTGCCCATAGCGCTCGTCATTGCCGTGCCGTTCGGCCGGGTTTACAAGTCGGCCGATGACGCGGCGCGGAGGGTTAACTACTCCATCTACAAAAGGGCTGAAGAGATTATTGAAAAAGGGCATGACATAAGCCTTTTGAAGGAGAACCTCAAAGGGGCGTTCGTGTTTTTCTCCTTGACCGCAGCGGCCCTGTTCGTCACATGCCTGCCGCTTATGTATGCGGCTCATTTTTTGGCAGGGCGCAGAGAGTGGGGCATATCCCCGGCCTTGTATCCGGCGTTCTTCGGCGCCCTTGCCCTCGGCATTTCGGCGTCTTATAACGCGGCATACGGCTCGCGGGCCTCCTTGGCGGCGTTTTTCGCCGCAGGCGCGGTCCCGGCCATTGCATTGGCGGTGTTTGCCGGATGATTACGCGGGGGACGATGCTAAAGGTGTTTTTCAACTCTTTTTTCATACAAAGCTCATGGAGCTTCGAGAAGATGCAGTCCCTCGGTTTTGCGGCCGCCATGTCCCCGGCAATGGGCGAGGTTTACAGGGACAGCCCTGAAGGGAAAAGGGCGGCGCTTAAGCGCCACCTTGCTTTTTACAACGCGCATCCGTATATGGCCTCCCCTGTGCTTGGGGCCGCGATAAGGCTCGAAGAGGCCGTCAAGGAAGGCAGCGCCCTGCCGGATGCGCCCACGGCTTTCAAAAAGATGGTCATGGGCCCTTACGGCGCAATAGGGGATTCGTTCTTTTGGGGAGCAGTGAGGCCCGCAGCCTCGGCAATAGGCGTGCTTGCCGTTGTGCTTTCCGGTTTGTGGGGGGCTGTGGTATTTCTCGCGCTGTATAATATCTTTCACCTGTGGATGAGGTGGATGGGGCTTAAAAAGGGTTATGAGCTCGGGACCGGCGTCGTGGGATACATAAAGTCGCTCAGGCTTCCTGAGAAGGCAGTCAAGGCGCGTTTTATCTGCTTGCTCGCCCTCGGGGGTTTTGCCGCGGCTCTGCCGTGGAGCGGCAAAGCCGCGGGCTTAGCGCCTATCGCTGTTTCCGCCGCGCTCCTCGCCGGAGCGCTTATCCTTAACGAGGCCCTTAAGCGCGGGGTCGCGCTCACGAGGCTGATATATATGGTCATTCTACCTTTAATCGTTATAGGCTCGGCAATCTACGGGTGACGGGACAAATGAGCGGGTTCGCAAGCAACGGCGGTTCTGTTGTGTCGGTTGAAAAGACCTTTACTATCAAGAACAAGCTCGGGCTGCACGCGCGGGCCGCGTCCCAGTTCGTTCAGGTGGCCAATAGGTTTGACGCCGACATATCCGTCATGAAGAACGGTCAAGAGGTCAACGGCAAGAGCATAATGGGCATCCTGATTTTAGCCGCCGCGCGGGGAACGTTGATTACGATTAAGGCCGACGGCATGGACGCTTTGACGGCGGTCTCAGCCCTCGGCGAGCTTATAGAGAACGGGTTTGGGGAGGACTGATGTCTGAGGACAGGAAACAGGTTCTTTTAATGAAGGGCATAGGGGTTTCCCCGGGCATCGCCATAGGCAAGGCGCATATCGTGGAGAGCGGCCTTATCGAGCCTGCCCATTACTGCTACCTGGACCCGGCCGAGACGGGCGGTGAGATAGAACGGTTCAAAAACGCCCTGAAAGAGTCGAGGGAACAGCTCCAGAGGATAAAGAAGAAGATGGAGGCGGACGGCCACGGCAAGGAGCACATGAGTATCATTGACGCCCACCTCATGATACTCAGGGACCACATGCTCATAAACGACACCATCAAGGTCATCAAAGAGGACAGGGTAAACGCCGAGTGGGCATTGAAGAAGGTCTTGAAAGGACTCATGGAATACTTCAACAGGATGGATGACGCGTATCTGAGGGAGCGAAGCTCCGACATAGAGCATATTGTGAACATGGTGCTTCTGAACCTCATGGGAAGAAAGCACGAGTCCATAGCAGACATAAAAGAGCCTTCAATAGTCGTGGCGCCAGACCTCTCCCCTTCCGACACCGCCCTGATGACCAAGGGTGTGGTGCTCGGGTTCGCCACCGATGTCGGCGGCGCCACCTCCCATACGGCAATCATGGCGCGCGCCCTTGAGATACCCGCGGTGGTGGGACTTGAGACAGCCACCCGGAAGGTAGAGGTCGGGGACACAATCATACTCGACGGCACGACAGGGACGGTAATCATAAACCCGTCAGAGGCGGTAATAGATGTTTACAAACAGAGGAAGGAGAAGTACGAAAGCTTCGGGCGCGCGCTCTTCAGCTACAAGGACCTCCCGTGCGAAACCACGGACGGAAGGAGGATAATACTTTCAGGCAACATCGAGATGCTCGAAGAGGCGGACTCGCTCATAGCGCACGGGGCCGAAGGCATAGGGCTTTTGAGGACCGAGTTCCTGTACCTGAACAGGAAGGAGCTTCCGGCGGAGGAGGAGCAGTTCAGGTCTTACTCCGAGCTTGTAAAGAAGATGGCGCCCAACCCGGTCATCATACGCACCCTCGATGTCGGGGGGGATAAGTTCTTGGGCGCGCAGGACGGGGCAAAGGAGTCCAACCCGGCGTTAGGACTCAGGGCCATAAGGTTCTGCCTTAAAAACCCGGGCATATTCAAGAGCCAGTTGAGGGCCATACTCAGGGCCGGCGTTGCGGGCAATGTCAAGATTATGTTCCCGATGATATCCGGCATCGAGGAGATAAGGGACGCAAAGGCGCTCCTTGAGGAGGCGAAGGCTGAACTCTCTAAAGAGGGCAAGCCCTTCAATGCCTCAATGGAAACCGGCGTGATGATAGAGATACCATCGGCGGCCGTGATAGCCGACCTCATTGCAAAGGAGGTTGATTTTCTTTCCATCGGCACGAACGACCTCCTCCAGTACTCGCTCGCTATAGACAGGGTGAACGAGCATGTGGCCTACCTTTACGAGCCGTTTCATCCGGCCGTGCTCCGCATCATCAAAACCGTGGCCGACGCCGCGTCAAAGGCGGGCATAAGCGTGGGCGTGTGCGGCGAGATGGCAGGCTCGCCGGAATACGCGCTGATACTGCTCGGCTTCGGCATCGGCCAACTGAGCATGAACGCCTTTTCCATACTGAGGGTCAAAAAGTTCATAAGGTCAATAAGTTTTGCCGAGGCGGAGAAGATATGCTCCGCCATACTCGGTTTTGCCACGGTAAAAGAGGTCGAAAACTACATAAGCTCCCGGCTGCCCGGGCTTTACAAGGAAGAATACTGGGGCTAATGCGGCCTGAATACCCACCCCCGCCTTTTTTGGTTGACAAGCCTGCCTTATATTTAATATAAAAGAGGTTTAAAAGTTTTAAGCAGAAAGGCGCGTCCGCGCCCTATTTCGTTCTCTGGCGCATGGCGCGGCGCTTTTTTCCTCAAAATATCAAAAGGAGTGTGAATAATGTCAAAGAATAAGAGGGGATACCTGTTCACCTCTGAGTCTGTCACAGAAGGCCATCCGGACAAAGTGGCTGACCAGATATCAGACGCCGTACTCGACGCCTTGCTCGCCGAGGACCCGAGAAGCAGGGTCGCGTGCGAAACGCTCGTTACAACCGGCCTCGCGCTCGTTGCCGGCGAGATTACCACGAAGGCGCGGATAGACTATCAGGATGTGGTGAGGGAGACCATAAAGGGAATCGGCTATACCGATTCCGCAATGGGGTTCGACTACCGCACCTGCGCCGTTATGGTAACGCTCGACAGGCAGTCCCCGGACATAGCCATGGGCGTCAACAGGTCAAAGCAAAAGGAACAGGGCGCAGGGGACCAGGGCCTGATGTTCGGGTATGCCTGCGACCATACCTCCGAGTATATGCCCATGCCCATAATGCTCGCCCACAATATAACCATGAGGCTCGCGGAGGTCAGAAAAAAGGGCATATTGGACTTCATACGGCCGGACGGCAAGAGTCAGGTAACGGTGAAATACGAGGACGGCAGGCCCGTATCCGTTGATACGGTTGTCGTCTCAAGCCAGCATACTCCCGATGTCAAATACAGCGTCCTCAAAGAGGGCATAATCGAGGAGGTCGTCAAAAAGGTCGTGCCCGGAAAGCTCCTTAACTCAAAGACCAAATACTACATAAACCCCACAGGCAAGTTCGTGGTGGGCGGCCCGCACGGGGACTGCGGCCTTACCGGCAGAAAAATCATCGTTGACACATACGGGGGCCACGGAAGCCACGGCGGAGGCGCGTTTTCAGGCAAAGACCCCTCGAAGGTAGACAGGTCAGCGTCATATCTCGCCAGATACATTGCCAAGAATGTGGTGGCCGCAGGGCTTGCCTCGGAGTGCGAGGTCCAGCTCGCCTATGCCATAGGCGTGGCTGACCCCGTATCGGTCATGGTTGACACATTCGGCACCGAGCGGGTTGCCGTAGAGACGATAGAAAGGCTCGTAATTGAGCGGTTCAGGATGAAGCCCGCGGAGGTTATAAAGGACCTTGACCTGCTGAGGCCCATCTATAAAAATACCGCGGCGTACGGGCACTTCGGAAGGACGGGGGACGGCTTCAGATGGGAGCGGACCGACAAGGCCGCGGCTCTTAAAAAGGCCGCGGGGCTGTAAGCCTCGGACGTTTAAAAAGGCCGCAGGCCATGAAAAAATACAATGTCAGTTGGGAGGGCTATGGACTATCATGTTAAGGATATCGGTTTAAGTTCAAAGGGCAAAAAGCGCATCGAGTGGGCTGAGCGGGACATGCCTGTCTTAAGACAGGTCAGGGAAAACTTCTCGGCGAAAAAGCCGCTTAAGGGCATAAGAATCGCGGCCTGCCTGCATGT
>CAYIRV010000077.1:5668-7589 GCA_964365865.1 uncultured Thermodesulfobacteriota bacterium
ACTTCTCGGCGAAAAAGCCGCTTAAGGGCATAAGAATCGCGGCCTGCCTGCATGTAACCACGGAGACGGCGAACCTCGTCATTACCCTTAAGGAAGGCGGGGCCAATGTCGTCCTTTGCGCTTCAAACCCCCTGAGCACGCAGGACGATGCCGCGGCCTCGCTTGTGAAGGATTACGGCATCCCCACCTATGCCATAAAGGGCGAAGACAACAAGACATACTACAAGCACATAAACATCGCGCTCGACATAAAGCCGAACATAACCATGGACGACGGCGCGGACCTCGTATCCGTCATACACAGCGAAAGGAAAGACCTGGCCGCAGGGTGCATAGGCTCCACCGAAGAGACCACGACAGGCGTCATAAGACTTAGGAGCCTGGCCGCGAGCAAGCTCCTCAAGTTCCCTGTAATAGCCGTGAACGACGCCTCGACCAAGCACCTGTTCGACAACCGCTACGGGACAGGCCAGTCCACATTGGACGGCATACTCAGGGCCACGAACAGGCTCATGGCAGGCGCAAGCTTCGTGGTTTGCGGATACGGGTGGTGCGGCAAAGGCGTTTCCATGAGGGCGCGCGGCATGGGCGCCAATGTCATTGTTACCGAGATTGACCCGTTGAAGGCGCTCGAGGCCGTGATGGACGGCTTCAGGGTGATGCCCATCGCCGACGCGGCGAAGCTCGGGGATGTGTTCTGCACGGTAACCGGCAACATAAATGTCATAAGGAAGGAGCACTTCCTCAGGATGAAGGACGGCGCCATAGTCTGCAATTCAGGGCACTTCAATGTGGAGTTGGATTTGAAGGGACTTCAGTCCTTAAGCAAGTCCAGGGAAATGGCGCGGGAGTTTGTGGACGAATACAGGCTCAGGAACGGCAGGAAGGTCTTTGTCCTCGGGGAAGGAAGGCTCGTGAACCTCGCCTCGGCAGAGGGACACCCGGCAAGCGTCATGGACATGAGCTTCGCGAATCAGGCGCTCGCCGCGGACTTTCTCGTGAAAAAAGGCAAACTCCTCAAAAACGAGGTCTATACCGTGCCGGCGGAGATAGACAAGGAAATCGCTCGGCTCAAGCTCGCGGCCCTCGGCATAAAGATAGACAAGCTTACCCCAGAGCAGAAGAAATACCTCGCGTCATGGGAGATGGGGACATAAAATACCGCATTACCCATTAGATTCATCAACCCGCAGGTTTTTGACCTGCGGGTTTTTTTATCCGTGGGAAATGACAGCAGACGGTTTATGGTATATAATTCGAATGCGGCTTTTTAAGACCCTGTTTTGTGTTGCGGCTCAGGCGAAAAGGCTGTAAAATCAGGTGCGTTAAAAAAACTATCAAGACACGGAGGCGGCTATGGCGGCAAAGGACGAGAGCAGGAAGAAGATTATCGAGGCGCTTAATCTCGACAGGGCGTACGAGCTTGGGGCGATATTGCAGTACATGGGACATCACTACGAGGCTGAGGGCATGGAGAGTCCGGCCATAATAGACATATTCAAGAAAACGGCCTTGGATGAGATGAAACATGCGGAACTCCTCGGCGAAAGGATAGTCTATCTCGGAGGCACGCCTGTCCAGAAGGCCACCCCTGCCAAAAGGGGAGGGGAATTGAAGGCAATGATAAATGAAGACCTTGCGGCTGAGAACGACGCCATCGAGCGCTACAAAAAGCATATAAAACTCTGTGACGAACTCGGAGACCCCACTACGAGGCTCATGCTCGAAGGCATACTCTCGGACGAGGAAGGCCATGCCGACACATGGGAGACTACCCTCGGAATAAGAAAGTAACGGCATTCGACTAAAAGTTTGCGGTTTAATTCTAAATTTGAGCAGGCCGACCCATCCTGCGGATGGGTGCCCCAAAAAGCTCCCGACCCACGCCACTTGGCGTGGGTGCCCCGGAGGCGTCGAGGAG
>CAYIRV010000078.1:0-7509 GCA_964365865.1 uncultured Thermodesulfobacteriota bacterium
GGGACGTTGACCGTCCTCTCCTGAGAGTGGTAGGCGAAGCATGTGCCGGACGGGATCCTCGCGCTTACGACCGCGCGGCATACGAATATGCCGTTGTCGTTGTAAGCCTCAATCCAGTCGTTGTCCTTGATGCCTACGCTCTCCGCGTCCCTGTCGTTTACCCATGCGGAGTTCCCTCCGCGGGACAGCGTAAGCATCCTGAGGTTGTCATAATGCGTGGAATGGATCTGCCACTTTCCGTGCGGCGTGATGTAGTTTAGCTGAAGGGCGTCTGTCTTATCGCTCTTGTTGAGCTCGTTCATCTTCGCCGGATTCAGCTTGTACTTGCTCGTGGGCAGGCACTCGCCGAAGTCCTGGTACACCGGATGGTCGAGGTAATAGTGCTGCCTTCCGGTGAGCGTCCTCCACGGCATCATGTGCTCTGTTTGAAGCGTCCATGTGCCGTAGGTGCGGCCCCTTCTCGCATCGCCGGTCCAGAGCGGGCTGCTTAGCCACCGCTTCGGCTGGGCCACGATGTCGTCATAGGTCATGGACACATTTCTTTCGCCGCTCGCCATCTCGTGCGCAATCCCGTGCACCCGCTCATCCGGTATGAGGTACTTGATGCCTGGATGCACTGCCTTGGCCTGCTTGCGGGCCTCTAAATAGTGCTCGCCCTCGAGGCCGGTGTGATGCTCTTCATCAAACCACTGCCTGAATAAGACCTCGCCGTTAGTCGTGCCTGAGAAGGCGAGGACGAAGTTCGCGGCATCCTTTGCCTCTTCCATGGAGATGAACTTCTGGCCGTTTATCTCCTTCTTTTCTATATGCGGCTGGTTCATGTAGTTCTCGTACAAGTCCTTGCCGTCGAGCATTATGCCGTGGAACCCGTACTTGGTCTTCTGGAGCGGGCCGACCGCGGTATACATCTTGTCAACTATGGTGTAATCGCGCGTTACGATGCTCATGCTCGGCATTGTCTTGCCGGGTATGGCCTCGCACTGCCCCTTCTTCCAGTCCTCCACGCCCTTCAACGCCGGCTGAGTTATCTCGCCAGGGGTGTCGTGCATGAGCGGAGCGGCAACCAGGTCCCTTACAGGCTTCGGCAAATGCTTCTTGGCAAGCTCGGAAAACTTCTTTGCGATGAACTTAAACGCCTCCCAGTCGCTCTTCGACTCCCAGTTCGGCGGAACGGCTGCGCCCATGGGGTGCACAAACGAGTGGAGTTCCGTAGTATTGATGTCCTCCTTCTCGTACCAGTGCGCCGTGGGGAGCACTATGTCGCAGTAGGTCGGCGTGGTGTTCATACGCATGTTGAGGTCAACGAGGAGGTCAAGCTTGCCGAGCGGAGACTCCCTGTATTTCAGCTCCTTAAGATACGGCTTTGCGGCCTCGTCGGCCAATACGTTATTGTGGGTGCCGAGGACATACTTGAAGAAGTACTCCTGTCCCCTCGCGCTTGAGCCAAGGGCGTTCCCTCTCCATATGAACCAGACCCTCGGCCAGTTCTCAGGCGCATCAGGGTCCTGCATGGAGAACTCGAGGTTCCCGCTCTTAAGCTCCTTAACCACATAGTTTATTACCTCGGCATCGGTCTTCGCGCCGGCCCTCTCGGCTTCCTCGACTATCGCTATGGAACTCTTGTTGAACTGAGGATAGCACGGCATCCATCCCAGACGCACGGCCCTTATATTGTAATCGGCCGTATGCTGGAACTCGAGGGCGTTCTTATCCGGCACATTGTGGTAGTCTGCGATGGCCGAGTCGTATTTGAACTGCTGTGAGTTTATGTACCAGAAGCTCGGGTTGTTCATGAGCCTCGGAGGTCTGTACCAGTCGAGCGAGTGGGCTATCTGACCCCATGAATCGAACATGGCGAGCTTTTCCTGACCCACATAGTGCTGCAACCCGCCGCCGTTACGGCCTACGCAGCCGCAGAGCATGAGGGCTTCCATCGCCGTCCTGTACATGAGGTTTGAATGATACCAGTGGTTGAAGGACGCGCCGGTTATTATCGTTGAGCGGCCCTTTGTAACCTCTGCGTTGGCCGCGAACTCCCTGGCCACCTGTATGATGGTGTTTCTGCCTATTCCGGTGTACTTCTCCTGCCATGCAGGTGAATAACCCTTGTCGTCGTCGTAGCTCCTGCAGTAGTCTCCGGCAAGCCCCTTCCTTCCGACGCCCAACTGGGCGCAGTTGAAGTCGAATACCGTGGTTACAGGAATCCGTCCTTCCTTTGTCTCGACATACTTTACCGGCACCTGCCTCTTGTACTTTTCCGGCTTGTCAAGCTCGTAGACATTTACCTCAAGGGCGTCGTCCTTTATGTCGAGCATGCTCAAGGCCGGGCTTATGTTCCTCTGTGTCTTGCCCTCTTTGAGCATGGTGTTCCACTTGCCGTGGTTCTCGTGCTTCTGCGGCCACCTGTAGCCAATGCCGCCGTTTGTCATAACGGCCTTGCCGGTGGACTCGTCCCACATGCAGAACTTCCACTCGGCATTGTCCTCATCCGAGTATTCGGCGAGGTCGCAAGCCTTCAGGTACCGGCCCATCTCATACCCGTCCTTGCCCTTCTGGAGTTTCACCAGATGCGCGGCGTCGGTGAAGCACTTCTGATAGGATTCGAAGTACGGTGTCTTCTTGTCAACATAAAATTCCTTCACTATGACATGGTTTACGCCCATCCAGAACGCTGAATCAGAACCTGTCTTGAGCGGCACCCAGAGGTCGGCGTACTTCGTAACCTGCGAATAATCCGGTGCGCAAACGACTATCTTCGTCCCGCCGTGCTTGGACTCAGGGATGAAGTGGCAGTCCGCTGTCCTCGTCATGTTCGGGTTTGCGCCGCAGAGGACCGTATAGCCTGAATGGAACCAGTCCGCGCTCTCGCATGAGTCCGTCTGCTCGCCCCATACCTCAGGCTCCGCGTTCGGAAGGTCTGTGTAGTAGTCGTAGAAGCTTAAATGCACTCCGCCTATAAGCTGATTGTAACGCGCTCCCGCGGCGTAGCTTATCTGGCTCATCGCAGGGATAGGAGAGAAGGCGATTATCCTGTCCGGGCCGTACTTCTTTATCGTGTAGATGTGGGCTGCGGCGATGATTTCGGATGCAGTGTCCCAGTCAAACCTCCTGAATCCGCCCTTGCCCCTTGACCACTTTATCTTCTTATGGAGTTCGGCGTTCTCGACAATGCTCCTCCACGCCTCGACAGAATCCGTATGCTTTGCCTTGGCCTCTTTCCACGCATCGAGGAGTGTGCCGCGGCAATATGGGTATTTAATCCTTACCGGGCTATACACATACCAAGAGGCGGAAACTCCCCTTTGGCATCCCCTCGGCTCGTACGGCGGCACGGTCTGGTCGAGCTTGGGATAATCAACGGCCTGAAGCTCCCATGTGATGATGCCGTCTTTTACATACACCATCCATGAACATCCGCCCGTGCAGTTGTTGCCGTGGGTTGACCTCACGGTCTTGTCATACTGCCAGCGGTTCCTATAGAACTCTTCCCAACCCCTTTTTGCGGGGTTTATCTCGTCCTGTATCCAGCTTGTTGCCATTTATCTTCCTCCTTTCCCTCCGTAGTTTCTCCACAGGGCGTCATGCGCGGTGCCCTTGTTCCTGTTCCTGTATCTGCCGCCCCATATTATGCTGAATATTATCAAAAAGCCTATGAAGCCGCCGATACCTATGATTGTGAATGCCCCTGTAGGAGGGTTTTTCTTTTCAGCCTTGCTCCTCTGCTGGAAGAACGCCCTCAGATTCCCAACCTCTTCATCCGTAACATTCTTGTTGGAGAATATGACCCCCATTACCGGGGTGCCTGGATTGTTTATCCACACGGCATTGAGAAGAGGGTTCTTTGACGGGTCCGCATACACCTTCGTGAGGTTCGGCCCCAAAACCCCGCCATCAAGGGCGCCTATGCCCGTTGAGTGGCAGGATATGCAAGGAGGACCTCCGTTGGTAAACCTGACCTCGCCTGTAAATAGCCGCTTCCCTATATCAGGGCTGCCTGGCTCTACCTCCTCAGCCGGCGCTACAGCCTGCTCTACTACCTGTGGGGCTGCCTGTGGGGCTGCGGTATCAGCCGCCATCGCAACAGCCGGCGCAAGGCCGTAAACGAACGCTGCCGCAAGGGCGTAGCACGCCCCTTTGCCCAACGACTTTTTCCAACCGGTTAAATCCATACCTTACACCTCCTTTACCTGCTGCTTGTATTGTTATTTTAGGCTGCCTCTGAAAATCGCTCTTTTTCCCGATATCTGCGTTAGGGCGGAAGTAACTATGCCGCGCTTTTTATTCCAGCCCTGCCTTGACCTCGAAAAAAAGCTGATTTTTTGAGACACCCTTTAGACTCTCTCGGAAAAATCCAGTGCGTTTTAATATAACTACTGATAAATGTCAACAACTAAATGCAATCAGACGCGTTTTTTATTTCAGATACTGCCTTTGGCGCGTTTTTGCGGCCTCAGCCGGTACTGAAAAACGCAGGCCGCGAGGCTGATTCGAGGTCGTCCCTCGCAAGGTTGAGGGTCCTTACGGCTATATCGAGGCCTGTCTTGTGCAAAAAAGACTTGGCCCATCCATAACAAGGGAGACAGACTTTCGCGCTTGAGTTGTCCGGCTCGGTCTCGGATGAGGCGAGCGCGTTTTTCCTGTTGAGATTTGATTTTAAGGTCAGTTCGCCTGAAGGAACCGGCTCAATTGACTGCTCCGGGTAGGTAAGGGTCAAGAGGAGGGTCTTGCCTATAAGGCATACGGCATCAAGCGCCGCAGGCTCGGAGTGCCGTCCGGATGAAGCGGCCTGCAAGCGGCGTTGCATGTCGAGTGGATGCCTGCCTTGCTCAGTCAACGTAACCGTATCCCTGAAGCGAAAGAGGCACGCTACGGTTGCCGACAACATACGTTTATAGAGACGCGTCATATCTCTTCTCATGGTTAAAGCCACCGGGCCTAAACCTCTTGAGTCTGCATCCGTTATTTAACGCATTGGGGCAACGGCCTTGTTTTGCGCGCCGGGTTACGGCTTGTTCAAGCGGCTGCTTCTACAACCGCGGTCAGCCCGCTGCGCGTAAAATTAGTGCTGTGGCGCCAGTATGATGATGACTGCGTGCAACCAATCTTGAGCCAGCCGTAAGTTGCCAGATACTACGGTCTCTTACCGTTAGTCCAGCGAATCCCGCGTTACGGCATTATTTTAAAGCCTTAATGATATTCAATTTTACAGGGTAAAGCGGATTATAATAGAAACAAAAAACATTGTCTATAGAAATCTTCATATAAAGGCAAAAAACAAAAAAGGCCGCATGGGCGCCGGAATGTGGCCTGATTATCGAGCCGCTAAAACCTTAAATTACGGCAGAGAACACGGCCTTCAAACCCGTTAACGACAAAAGACATCAATGAAAAACCAGCACAGGACACGGCGCATGGCATATAAGATAGGCGCTTACGCTCTCCGGCGAATACGCATCAGGACAGCCTGTTTTAGCGGCAACGAGTATATCCGGGTTCTTGCTCGCAACCGTCTCGAGTATCATCTTACGCACATCGCCTACGGCAAGTATCGCATCCACATCGTATCCGAGCTTGGACACACGCCTTGCGGCCTTCATCAGAACGCTGTGATGCTCGGAGCGCCCGCCGCCGGAAAAGGCGCTTTCGTCCGCGGCTGTGCCGCCCTGCGGCCATTCAGCCACTGAAATAAGTATTATCTCCGGCCGCTCTTTGCTGAAAAAGCCGATGGTCTTTTCCAGCGCCTGCTGGGACAACTCTGAGCCGTCATGACAGAACATTATCTTCATCTCGATAGGATGCCCGGCTTGATAGTCTCGCAATTTAGCAATCCATACATGGATTGCGTCAGAATGACCCCCCCAATCCCCCCCTTGTGTAAGGGGGGGATTGGGGGGGTCATTCTGACAAGCCTTTCCGCCCAAGCTAAAAAACATCCGGCCCTGTTGTTTAAAGGCGCGTTAAACTACTTACGCAAAAACCCAGAGTACCGGGCATGGCGACTTGCGCGTAACCTTGTCGGTTACGCTTCCGGCAAAGAGCTTCCCCACTGGCGAATAACGGTGGGTCGCCATGACTATGAGATCCATCCTGTTTTCCTTTGCCATGGCCACTATCTCATACGCGGCGTCCCCGTCCTTCATGACCGTCTGGAAGTTCGCGGCCCCCAGACTCTTGGCCTTGCCGGCCGCGGCCTCAAGCAGTTCCCGGCCTTTGTCCAGCCAGTCTTCGTGGATTTTTTTCCATTCGGGTGAATCGGTGGCCATGTCCGCGGCGCGATACCACTTTTCCACCACATAAAGTATGGAGAGTTTAGCTCCGGTGGTCTTGCTCAGGTACGCGGCGTGCTTAAGACCTATTTCCGAAAGCTCGGACCCGTCAACAGTGCAAAGTATGTGTTTGTATTCCATGATAACCTCGCTCAGGGGTTTTTTGCGCAAGCGCGCTGCTGTAAGGCGCGGCCATTATACATTGTAGTCCTTCACCTCTTTATGCAGGGCTTTTCCTCCGGCTCCGACCCATGTGTTTTCCCACCGGCGTTTAACCACCATATACATGATGAATATCCCTATAGCTAACACCCCCCACACTATGTATCCGTATTGATAGCTGCCAAGATGCTGCTTGGAGTAGCCCATGACATTCGGTATGAGGCCGCCGCCAAGCGCGCCCACCTCGCCGACGAGGCTCATGACAATGGCCGTTGACCCTATCCAGCGGAGCGGCACAAGCTGGAAAGTGGAGCCGTTGCCGGCCCCGAGCGCGAGGAAGAGGATGCAGAGCGCCGGTATCACCAAGTAGAAGGGCGGCAGTGTGGAGACATAAAATGACATTATCGCGGTTACGACGCATACCACCAACATACACTTGATGCCTCCGACCCGGTCAGCCAACCAGCCTCCGGCAATCCGCGATATGCTGGCCATGATGGCAATGAGCGCCGAGTATTTTCCCATCGTGGCAAGCGGGATGTTGTATTCAAAGTGGAGAAAGGTGGGCAGGAAGTTGGTCAACCCGATGTAGCCGCCGAAGGTCAGGATGTAGGAGATGTTAAACACCCATGCGTCCTTCTCGCCAAAGACCTTCAGGTGGTGGGTGAACTTCTCCTTGATACGGTCAGGCGGCTCCTTGGCCACGAACAGCATTACGAGCAGGGCGGGTATCATCAGCCCGGCGCCCGCGAGGTAGGCCATTCGCCAGCCGTAGGCTATGGCTATCGGAGGGCCGGCGAGCATGGCTATTATGGCGCCGCTGTTGCCCGCGCCGGCAATCCCGATGGCCAGGCCCTTGTGCTCAGGAGGAAACCAGCCGCCGCCCAGGGAAAGGGCGATGCCGAAACTTGCGCCCGCTAACCCGAGCAAGACCGCCATGAAAAGCAGGTCATTGTAGCTGTGAACAAAAAACGCGCCGTAGGACAGCGCCATTATGATGGTAACCATCTCGATGCAGGCCGCCCACTTCCTGCCTATAATCTGCGCGAAAATGCCTAATGGGACGCGCATAAAGGCTCCG
>CAYIRV010000079.1:0-7428 GCA_964365865.1 uncultured Thermodesulfobacteriota bacterium
GATTTCACCCTAAGCCCGGACGGCGCGGCAGAGAGGAAGCGGCTTAACCCGGCATAATCTTCTTTGTCCAGGCCGTCGGTTAACTCAACATCGAAGAGCGGTTTCAGGATAAGATCATTGAACTGTTTATCCCCATTGCTCTCCCAGGAACGGTCGGCATAGAAATCCGCGATTCTGTCTTTATCGGCCTTGCCGTTCACAAAGCTTAAGTCGAGGTCAACGTTATGCTCTTTACCAAAGGCCCTTAAGAAGTTGCCGGCTTCCTGGATATTCGGCGCCAAACTCTCTGTCTCATCCTTGATGCTTTGGATTACCTTATTCAAGTCCTCAAGAGTCCATTCATAAGGCTTGCCTTCAAACAAATACCCGAGGCCGGCCCCGGCAACCTGTTTAAAGGAGTCTTCAACGTTTACGCCCTCGACCTTGGCCCAATAGTACAACCGCGGCAGGGCTTTATTAACGTCAACCGTAAGGCTGGTTAATTCCTCGAAGAATTTGTGCATGTAGGCAATATCATTCAGATAGAGATCCACATCCCCGTAGCGGTATTGGAGGGCGGTCAGATGGGCCAACAGTTCTGCCCTGGGGGCTTTTGTCCGTAGGGACAGGTCTGTCCCTGCGGAGACAACGGCCTCGTAAGCCGTTTTGATATCTTCCGCGATGATGACACCCGCGTCACGCAGGTAATAGGCGAGGTTGAATCTGAAGTCTTCGGAAACGGCCGCGTCAAACGCCCTGGATTTATCCCCAAGAATGGAAGAATATATGTAGTCGAATGTCTTCAGTTGTTCCTGCGTTAAGGTGTTGTCTTTTTCATACAATCTCTCGGCGAGATCAATATATTTCTGGACCTGCGGCGGGCCGCGGGCGCTGACGCCGAACGTCACATCCTTGCCTTCCAGAAGAACGGAAACATAGCCAATCAACCGGCCTGTATCCAGGCCTTTCGTCTCCCAGCCGGCCGCTTGCCCGACCCACTGTATTAAGAACTGCAATCCTTCGTTGGTGGTCACATCCACCCCGGGAACCAAAGGCATGGCTCCCGGAAGAGTCGCGGAACCACGATGATTAATTAAGTAATCCCGTATTTCTCTGGCTCTCTCAAGGTACCGCTCCACATATCCGATACCGTTGCCGGGCGTCTGATGGACAAAATAGCGCAACACTTTGACATGGCCGGCCTTGGCCGGATCAAATCGCTCGCCCAGGAGATCCCCGATTTCATCCCTGTACCGGTTGTAGGCGCCGATTTGAATTTTGACTTCATCCATGCCTTTGTTGACGAGCATCGTGCGCCAGTAAACAAGCTCCCAGAAGGCGGCCGGCGTCAGCCGTATGGCGCCGCGTTCCTGGCCGAGATATTGCGCCAGATCCGTTTCATCGAGCAGTTTCTTAAAGTCAATCAACACGTCCTGGAATGCCCTGTCTCCCATGACCTTCGCCACCCGCATAAAGCGTTCAAGGCCAGGCTGGTCGCTGGTGTGGTTTGTAACGGCCAGAAACGCGATCCCGCTTAAGGAATCCCGCGTGAGACCGTCCTTGGCCTGATTGGCCTTGCGGAATGTCTGGATCCATTCATTGATTACGGCCGCGTATTCCTTGCCCTCCTCAAAGGCGATATTACCGACGGGGACAAAATCGCTCTGCCGGATGGGTTTTTGATCTTGGGAAGCGCCGAAGACCCGGGCCAACACATCATATTCAAGACCAAGCCCGATCTGTTTCTTGTCGCCTGCAAGCTGGATATTCCATTTGCCCGAAAGATAACTGAAGGCCGCGCCTATCTGATCTTCCCAGTTCACTTTGTCGAGATTGTTGGCCTTGAAGTTAACCTCCGCCCTGACGCTGTTGTTCGCGGAGGTATGATGATCAATGCCTGTGACAACGCTTGCATTGGAATGTTCTCCATCAAATTGCTCGGCCCTGTATCCCACACTGCCGTAAATCGTATTGTCGCCGATAATCTCCTGGGCCTTCAGATGGACGACGGCCTCTTTGCGCGAGGTATCATACCCGACGTTCCAGACAAAGACATCGCTCAGCGCCCCGCGTTTGGCCACCATCAGATACGGCAGGACACCGCCATTCTTTGTATCATAGTTGGCCCCTATTCCGACACGGGTACTATTAAAGTTGCGGACAAGACGCGTTCCCACGAGGAGGGTCGTGCCCTTCCCGCCGGCCTCTGTGGCCGTATCCTCACGTAATAATCCCTCAAGGCCGACCTCCCAGGCGCCGCCGAACTCCTGGGTATAGGCGAAAGAGGCTTGCTTGTCCTGATAATTCAGGGCAACCCTTCCGGGCTCTCCGGCAATGCTGAACAATTGACTATGCCCGGCGAAGAAGGACATGGAACCGTCCTGTTCGAAACCAACACCGACCGTGGTATTGCTGGCGTGTGTATCCATGCCCAGACTCAACGCCATGCGGTCATTGTCTTTGCCTTTATTGAGGGCTAACTGGACGCCTGTCCTGAAGTTTAATCCCGCCTCCGTCGCTTTTATAACCTCGACGTTAACACGATGCTCTTCAACCTTGCCTAATCCCCATGTATCCGCGTTGATAAGCGTCGTATAGTCGACCTTGACCCTGCCGCCGATATCCGCCAGAGGGATAAGATGGGAAGTATTAAACCGTAATTGCTGCTCTTTATTCTGTTCACCGGCATTCTTCTTGCCAAACGGATCAACCTCCGAGGAACTCACCGTAATCCAGATGGCGCTGTCAGGAGTAGTGGATTGATAAATCGTCTCGTGCGTCAGATCGAGGGCTTCTTTTTCCTGCGGATAGGTGATCACAGGCCGTGTGCCGTCGGCGGCAAAGACATCGCGGATGATGTACTTGCCATCGCGGGTGATGTAGTATTTCTGGCTGGCGACCGTGATATTAACGGGGTATTCACCGCCGCGCGCAATCGTGTATCCTCCGTTCTCCTCCGGCGAGGTCATCCGGGCCAATAACTCAATCGCCGGCTGGAAGCCTTGATCCTTGGCCGCCTGAACCTGAACCTCATCCGGAGCGCTGATGAACCTCTGCAGGAGATTCATGGCATTCATCACCAGCATGGCTACCGGGTTGCCGATGTAAATGGTGGAATCCTGCGGGTTGACCTCTAGGTATCGGATATAAGCGAGATAGGCGGAAATGCCTTCTTTGACGACTTCCGTACTGTTGGCAAAAGTCTTGTTCTGATAATACGTAATGGCCTCCTTGATTTCCTCTTCGCTAAATTGGGCGAGTTCAGAGGGGGAGCGCAAGACCTCCAGATAGGCGGCCAGCTTAATGCCCTCTAAAGCCTGTCTGTCCTTCGCTTCGGAATGCCTGAGGTATTCCGTGTAATTATCATCCTTTTCTTCGGCCGTCTTCCAGGTGACATCCACCATCAGGAAAGCCAGGTTCATCAGCGAAAGGGTCACGCCTTTGCCTTCCTTGACCTTGATCTCTTCCTGCAACTTGTTAAGAAGGACCTCCCTCTCTTTAAGGTTAAAAAGGCCTTCGTATCGGGCCCTGACTTTCTCTTCCAATAGACGTGTCAATCCGGCATCCGGTTCTATAGCGTCACTTCCGATATTCCACGCGCGTAAATTGCCCTCCTGATAGCGATGTTTGAGGATATCAAAGATTCGGACAAAATTATTAAATTCGCTGTCCCCTAAATAACGTTTGTTCTCCTGAAGAAGATCATCCAGGCCTTTGCCGTCCTTACTTAAGGCCTTGTTGAAGTCTCGGGGTTCTTGGCCGGCATTTACGCCATCTGGCGCAATGACAATCTCATAGGCCTTACCCAAGAGTTCGTTAACGTTCCCCCGGGCCTTCGACTGCTTGCCGGCAAAATGGTTCGTCGCTTCCAAATATTTTTCTCTCAACTGGTTAATCAGCTCCAGATATTCGCCGAGACGATTATCCATCTCACCGTCTTCAAGCGCCCGTGTAATCCTGGCGGTATAAAAGGCGAAGCGGCGTTCAATCGCGTCGATAATCAAGGCATAGCTGTAATCCTTCCGCTCGACAGCGGTATCCAGGAGGGTATCAAGAACATCGACTCTCAAGCCGGGGAAGAATTCTTTACTTCCCTCATCATAAACGTCCTTCAGAACCTCCGTGAGAGGCTTATCCGAACCGCTGATGGAGCTAACATCTTCTCCCTTGACGATCCGGTCGATCATTTTCTGAATCCCGGCCTGCTCGCTCTTAAGCGTCTCTTGTTTCCTGGCATCCTTATTCCCGGCAAGCTCCATCTTAATAATCTGGCCGCGGATAAGTAACTTTCTTAGCCAATCATCCACGTAGTCTCTACGTAAAATATGAAGATCCTTGATAAGATTATCCGCCGACTCTTCGTTGAAGGCATTGCCGGATTTCTTCGGAATCGTCTGCTTATAGACCTCCAGCACTTTCTCAGTGGTCCAGGCGCCAGGCCAGGCCTTGAAATACTCCATGAGGAACCGCCCGGCCTCGCGGTAAGTTTCTTTATACGCGCTTGTATTGTGAATAATGGAATCAAGGATCTTCTCGTTTAATGTCTCATTTCCCCAGTCAAACGGGATTCTTCTGACCATATCCAGGATATCCCCCAACGGCATATCGGGGCCAACGGCATCAATGCTTTTTGCTTTGGCCTCTTCGGGCTTCGCCCGCAAGAAGTCCGGACTAATCACCGGCGTAAACGGAATCTTAAGGTCATTTTGCTTGTATTGATCTGTCTTGTCTTCTTGAGGTCTCCTGTTATCTTTACTGCTCTTTTGGGCGACGCCGGCTCTTCCGCCGACGGGATCTTGCGTAACCGCGGGTGCGACAACAAGGCCGTCTTTACGGAGTTCCAATTCCGGCAGGGCCCGCTGTAACCTGTCGCGCAGTCTTTGGAGCGTTAGCACATTCCAGCGGCTTCCCTGGGATTCTGCCTCCCCGATCATGCTGTCCATATTCTTAATGACGACATTCTTCCATTCGGCAAACCATGATAATTGCTGTTCATTGAATTCTTCTTTAAGCGCTTCGGCGCCGTCCCACAACACCACACGAAGGACCAGATTGATCGGCATGCTCTCGAACGTCGATCCTCCAGCCCATCTCATCGAATATCCGATGCTGAGATGGATAAACGTCTGGGCGAGCCAACCGGTCTTATATTGAGATTCAATGCCTGTGATCAGCGCCCGTCCGGCCAGGGCCTCGCCTATCTTCGCCTCAATCATGTCCAGGACCGTGTTAAATACCTTGTCCAAATCGTCGAGGTCAACGAGCTCGGCGCGCACGCCCGATTTCCCGAGTTCCCGGGCCAGCCGCTCCTGCGCTTGTTTGAGTTTTAATTCTTGCCTCAAATATTCCAAATCAGAGACGCCGGCCATTGGTTTAAGTTGTGCCTGCTCTTTCATCACATTCTCCAAAGCCAGCATCAGCGGTTCGACTTTGACAAACAGCTCTTTATACATGCGTGCCACGTCGTTCATGAGCTGCTGCATCTGTTGATTAGTGGCCGCCTCGCCGTGGGTCTTCGTCAATCGAGCCCACACGTCGTCTAATCGCGCGCTTAATTTAATACCGGCGCCGGCCTTGTCAAATCCCTGGTTGGGATCAAAGATGACATTCGCGAAAGGCCTCAGGCTGACCTTGGATCCGTCAGGCTCCGAATCCGTCATCTTCACATTTGTGTTTTCCATTGCGTTTCCCGCTTCGCCGACAATCTCCTTTTCCGTTACCGGTTCCGCCGGTACGGCCCTGTGCGGCATGATGTCATACATTTCGCGGGCCGCGTCCTCTACTTCCTTGTAGAGAGACAACTGCTTTAAATCAAATTGCGGATGGACCTGCGGGAACTCCCCGGCAAGCCACTGGAAGAACAGGCCTTCATCGCCGATGACGACCAGCGGCGGCTCTTTGCCCAGCTTGGCTTTGGTCTGACTGACAAAAGTCGAGATCCACGAGTAATACTGGCCGGTTATTGCTTCCACAACTTTGTCCTGGCCGCCCAGCGTTTTCACAACCCTGTTAAATAATGTTTCATCGTCAATAAACTTGCCAACTTCCGAGAACGTGCGTGCCTTGCTCCTGTCCTCATTCTGCCATTCCCTGATGGCTCTCAATGTCTTGGTTAATCCAGTTTCTTTCCCGGTCAATCCGCCTTGCCTGGATTCGAGTTCCCGAATTTTGTAATCGATCTCGGAAATCGCTAATTTGCCGGCACGCTCACGGTTCTCCGCGGGATCCGGGGCGAAGTGGTCAGCCTTTTCTTCGCCTCCCAGGGCCTCGATGATTTCATTGATCTCGATGAGTTCATCTTTCAATCCCCTTTGTCCGGCAAAATTATCCTTCGTATCGAGCGCCTCCATAATCTTCTGCGCCCGTCTGATCTTCCAGGACAGGAGCACCTCTTTGTGCTCATATTCCTGCGTCAGGGCAGTAATCTTCTTATCCAAGGCAGCCAGTTTCCCTTCCCGCTCAACGCCGAAGGTATGCAGGCTAAAGAGCTGTCTGTCCTGCTCGGCCTCTTGAATATTCCCTTTCAGCTGTTTGAGTATTAATTGAGACTCCATCTCCTCTTTGACAAACGGGGCCTTGCCCTCGGCCACCTTCGCCATAAGGGCGGTGAATTCGTCCTGCAGTTCGTCTGTCAAAAGCAAATTGATAATTTTTTCGTCAACGGCCGTTATTCCTCTATTAAGCTCAAGCAATCTCAAACGCGCCGAAAGAAGGGCCGTCTCGGCCGCCGCCTCTTTCCCTTTGCCCAAGGCCTTTGCCTGCTCATAGGCCTTGTAATCCTCGATAATCTTTCTTGCCTTCTCCAACAACCCCTTGGCGGGGATGCCCGGATTCTTTTCGAGATCGGCCATGTCAACAACCTTCGCAAAGGCATCTTTTAAGCCCTCACTGCCGGTGGACTCTCCCTTCTTAAGATTCGGCAGTAATTCCTGCAACGCGAGGGCCATCAACATCTCGTCTATCGTGTGGATTCTCGCCTCAAGACGGCTGACCGCGTCGGTCTTATCCTGCAAGGCATCAATCTTTGCCTTAAGCTCTGTTAATGCCTTGCCTTTCTCCAGGGCCTCTACGCGGACATGCCACACCTTGTTGTTTTTAATCCATGCCAGGCTCGTATCAATGATGCTCCTAAGCATGGGCAGTTCTTTCTCGGCAAAACGGCGAACGTTCCGAGCGCTGGCCTGAAGTGCTTCAAGAACACCCGGATTCGTTTGGGAATACGCTTGCTGGATTTCTTCACGGGTTACGCGGAAATCCTTGGTGGCTTGCAGGCGTACGGAGTCGAATTTTTGGGTGTAGGCCTCCAACGCGTTGTCGCGGTCTTTTTCCACGGCATCAAAAATTTCCTGCACGACTTTCCGGGCGTCCAGGCTTGAATTCCGGTTGCGGGCCAGGATTTGCCGTCTTTTTTCAGCCGTGAGGCCCGCCAGGTCGCCCTTGAATATTCGA
>CAYIRV010000080.1:0-7415 GCA_964365865.1 uncultured Thermodesulfobacteriota bacterium
TTCGTCACTGCGGCGTAGCCAAAACTACGCCTCGTTCCTCACTCCTCGACGCCTTCGGGGCACCCACGCCAAGTGGCGTGGGTCGGGAACTTTTTGAGCAGCCTGCTAATAGAAGAACAGGGAGAATTATTGACACCTTGCTTTGAATAAGCTAAACTTGAACTCTCCGGTAATGGGGACAGGTGCGCCTTTATCCGGACAAACCGAGAAGAATAAACAGGTTAGCGTGAATAGGGGCATTTTAAAAGAAAAGGCTCAGGCCTTGAAAAAAGAACCTCTCGAGATTACCTGTTCGGAGTGCGGGACCCGCTTCAGGCTCTGGATACCGGGTCAAAGCCTTGCTGAATGGGAAAAAGGCTCAAGCATGAGCTGCATCAAGTGCGGGGCCAGATATTCAGTCAAAAGGGAAAAGAACAAGCTTATCGCGGTCTTGAGTAAAGGCCATTCAGCCGCGGCTGTAGCTTCGATGCCGCCTGAGCCGGAGATGCCGGTCATCGAGGCCCCGAAGGGCGCAAAACCGCGCGTAAAGGACACTGTCCTTATTATAGACGACGACCGGCTCGCCAGAGAGATGGTCGAGGGCGCGCTACAGGGCACAGGGCTTAAGCTCTTTACCGTGAAGAACGCCACTGAGGCCTTTAGAGTTTTAAGAAGGCAGGAGATAGCCCTTATCGTTACAGACATGTATCTTAAGAACCCGGACGACCCTGAGTCCAACATGGACGGCGAGGAGCTGCTTAAAAGGGTTGTCGCAAGCCGCATGGCGATACCAGCCATTATAACCACAGGAAAGGACATCGTTGACGACTTGGTCATGGACCCCAAGTGGTTTGACCTTCATGTAAAGGGCTTTATCCAGAAGGGGAACCCTTTCTGGGCAGACGAGCTGAAACTCAAGATAAAAGAGGTCCTTAACTGGGACTGAAGTTTATGAAGGAAAAGGCTTTTTAAAGTTCACTATAATCAACCGCAATCCCGTCGTCGGTTTTTTCGTAGTAGATAATCTTTGTCCCTATGTGCTCGGTATGCTCCCTTTTTAGCTTGTATGTTTCAGGTTTTATCGAAACTGGAACACCGCCAATATATCCGTCTATCCCCTTCGATTCATCCTCCGGCAAAGCCGTCCGATATGTTGTGCCCTTAATTTCCGCGCCCTTTTTCAGTATCGCCTCTTGAAACCTAAGCCCAACGAAAGTTTTTATGATGACAAGGTCTTCAACCCATTTGGAAACCATTTCCTTATCTATTTTACTTAGGGCGTCCTTGAAATTTTCAATCATTGCCACGATTTTATCTGTTGCGTTCTCGATGGCCTTCGGCTTTTTCTCAAGATACCACTCTTTCCATTCTTGGAATGTAAGTCCGTCAAATTCCTTTATAAGTTCGCTCATCTGTCCGACAACTTTGGGCCTTGTCCCTTGAGCGTTCCTGTTTGCAAGGTTCAATATCTGGGTAACATATTTCGGAAATTCCGGGCTTTCGATATCGAGAATCTTTCTGATTTCGTCACTTGTAAGCTTTATTTTCATAAATGATATTTTCCCGGGGCTGATTTTTGAGGTTCAGAAATTTGGTTTTGTATTTGTAGTCATAAGAGGTGTCAACATCTACAAAACCCGTCCTGATGTAATGGGCATTGACGAAGGTTTTGTTTTTTAGATAAAGGCAGCAAAGCAGATTGTTTTCCTGATCGTATTTTGTGGAATCAAATTTTAAGAATACTTTTTGTCCCTTGGTTCTTTCGTTCAAAAATTGAATAGCCTTTAAAGCATATTTAGGTTGTGTCTTGATACCAAGCAATCTGATTTTCAGACCATTGCTTAAAATCAATGTCTCCGGGGAAGTGACTTCTTTTACGGAATAATATTCTTCTCTTTTGCCGTGAACATTATCAATCTTGGAGCCGAACCTTAATTTCTTAAAGTCAATCTTTTTGTCAAATTTGATAGGGTCCTTAAAAATATAAGGCAACCCGTTTATCATCTCCTTATAGTTTACCTGTGGCTTATCCTGATTGGTTATTTCAAAATTGGCAACATTGAAAATGTTTGGGTGATTCAGTCCGAGTTTTTCCTTGATGATGGGAAGAAAATCCTCGTTTATTTCGTAACCGATAGAATTTCTGTTCAAATTCTTGGCGGTCAATGAGGTTGTGCCGCTTCCGAGGAACGGGTCAAGGACTGTATCCCCTACGAAACTGAACATTTTAATGAGTCTCTTGGGCAATTCTTCTGGAAATACGGCAAGGTGTTTGTCTTGTCTCTCGCCGGAGAAGTTCCAGTGTCCATAGAAGTATTCGTTCCATTCTTGTGTGGTTAGTTTCGATTTTTCTTTGTTCTCCTTTGAGACCAGCGGGGGATTTCCAAGTTTTTTGAAGATGAGAATAAATTCGTAATCAATTTTTATGATGCCGTTTCTTGGAAATGGGAATGAACCCATGATAGTTGCGCCGCCGGTAGTGTTGCAGGTAGTGACCTTTTGCCAGATTATAGCCCCCATGTAATCAAAGCCAATCGTCTCGCAGAACTTGATTATTTCGGTTCTAATCGGAATTACCTTATAACGGCCGTAGTATACGGAACGGGCAAACTGGTCGCCTATGTTGATACACAGCCTACATCCATTGTGCATGACCCTTTGGCACTCATTCCAAACAAGGTTGAGATTGTTGATATAGTCCTCATAGGAGTCGTTGAAGCCTATCTGATTCCCGTTGCCATAATCCTTTAATTGCCAGTACGGGGGAGAGGTGATAATCAGATGCGCCGATTCATCAGGCACATCTGTCATTTGCCTCGAATCGCCTATGATTATTTTGTGGTTTGTTTTCATGTTGGATTTGCCGAGTTTGTGTCCCACTCGCCTATCTAAATTTTACCTATTTTCTGCCGAAAAAAGTTTCTCCCCGAACCCCTCAAAAACTCCTCTCTATAAACGCATACGCGCTGTGGTTGTGGATGGATTCCCAGTTCTCGGCCTCTATCCGCGCCCATGAGATTTTCTTGAGTCTTTCGAGCTTCAGGGCCACCTCCCTGACGACATCCTCTACGAACATGGGCTTGTCGTAGGCCGCCTCTGTCACATGCTTTTCATCGTCCCTTTTAAGCAGCGAATACACGGGCGCGCTCGCCGAGGACTCTATGGTCTTTACGATGTCCTCTATCCAGACAAACCCCTTGAACCTGAGCGCCACGCGCACTATGCCCCTCTGGTTGTGCGCGCCCCGTTCGCTTATTTCCTTTGAGCACGGGCAAAGTGTTGTTACAGGGACCGCGACTTCCAAGACAAAGTCCTTTAACCCGTCTGCTGAAAGCCTGCCCGTGTACCCGCACTTGTACTCCATAAGCCCCTTTGACCTTGATACAGGCGCCGTTTTTTCAATGAAGTAGGGGAATTCAAGCTCAAGGTGCGCTGTCGAGGCGTTGAACCTCTGCTTCATCTTCTTGAGTATCTCAGGGAAGTTCTTGACCGTTATCTCCCTCCTGTGCTCGTTCAGGATTTCAATGAACCTGCTCATGTGCGTGCCCTTGAACTGATGGGGCAGGTCAACATACATGCCTATTGATGCAATCGTGTGCTGGAACTTGTTCTTCTTGTCGAGCACGACTATGGGGTAGCGGATGTCCTTTACCCCGACCTTGTCAATCGGGATTCTTCTAAGGTCCGGCTCTGCCTGTATGTCTTTGAGCGGTTTTTTCTTCATGGTGGGCTAAGCCCGTGTTATCCGTAATACGCGGCCGCGGCGCTGTTTGACTCCCAGACCCGGATCATCGAGAGTTTAAGATTTCCGTTGTCGAGCGCCTTGGAGAGCGATGAGAATATATAACGGGCGATGTTTTCGGCAGTGGGGTTTTCCTCTTTAAAGGGAGGCAGGTCGTTCAGGTATTTATGGTCAAGGCCGTCCACGACCTTCTTAAGCTCTGTCTTGAACCTTTTAAAGTCAATCGCCATGCCGAGCCTGTCGAGCGTTTCGGCCCTGATGCCTGCCTCCACCTTCCAGTTGTGGCCGTGAAGGTTTTCGCAGGCCCCGTGGCAACCCCTTATGTTGTGGGCCGAGGAGAATTCGGTTATGACAATAAGCTCATACATGGCATTATCACGCGCTTTCTATGAATATCATGGCCGGGTCTTCAAGGTATTTTATCACCCTTGTCAAGAACTGCGCGGCCTGCGAGCCGTCAACGACCCTGTGGTCAAAGGTGATGGAAAGCGGCAGGAGCTTGCGTATGGTTATGGCCTTGTCCTTGACCCACGGCTTGTCCATGATTCTGCCTGTGCCGAGTATGGCCACATCAGGGTAGTTGATTATCGGGGTTGCGAATGTGCCGCCGAACGACCCGTAGTTGCTGAGCGTGAATGTCGAGCCTTTAAGCTCGTCGAGCGCGATTTTTCTGGACTTGGCCCGCGCAGAGAGACCTTCAAGCTCGGAGGCTATTTCGAGTATGGTTTTTTTGTCCGCGTTCTTTATGACAGGGACCATGAGTCCGTCCGGCGTGTCAACCGCCACGCCGATGTTATAGTACTTCTTTACTATGATTTCCTCTTTTTCCTCGTCAACAGAGCCGTTGAGCATGGGATGGTAAAAGAGCGCGTGCTGGACGGCCTTTATGAAGAACGGCAGGAATGTGAGATGCACGCCCCTGTCCCTTGCCGCGCTCTGCTCCCTGTTTCTCAGGTCCCACAGCTCCGTAACATCGGCCTCGTCCATGCCTGTGGCGAACGCGGCAGTCTTTTGGGACGCGAGGAGGTTCTTGCTGATGCTCTTTCTTACGCCTTTTATGGGTATGCGCTCTATGGGGCCGAATTTGTCCGCCGATGATGACGGCGCGGCCCTTTTTTCAACTGACTGAGGTGCGTTAGCGGCGCTTAAGACATCCTGCTCGGTGATTACGGCTCCTGGGCCTGTGCCGCGGAGTTCTTCAAGGTCAATGCCGAGTTTTTTGGCAAGCGCTCTTGCCTTTGGGGACGCGGGCGCTTCTTCGTTTTCCGGCAGGGTGCCGACCACAGACACGGATTTTTCTTTCTTTTCTTCTTTGGCCTCGGGCTTTTCGCCCTCGACTTCTATCTCAAGAAGCGTCTCGTTGACCAACACTGTCTCGCCCTCCGCCTTGTTGAGCTTAACGACCTTTCCCTTTTTCGGCGATGGAACCTCGACTATGGCCTTGTCGGTCTCGACCTCCACAACGACCTGATGCTCGAGCACGGCCTCGCCAACCTTGACGCGCCACTTTACGATTTCTCCCTCTGCTATGCCTTCGCCCAAGTCAGGCAGCTTGAATTGGTATGTCATATCAGTACTCCATAACGAGGCTGTAAGCCTTTTTTATCCGCTCGATTGTGGGCATGTATTGGTCCTCGAGCCTTGCCATCGGGACAACCGCCTCCGGCCCTGCGACGCGCACCACAGGCGCCTTGAGGCGCATAAGCGCCTCTTCGGATACGAAGGCCGCGATCTCGGCCCCGAGGCCGCAGTATCTGGCTGCCTCATGCACTATGACAAGCCTGCCGGTCTTTTTTATTGAATTTAAGATTGCCTCTTCGTCAAACGGCTTGAGGGTCATAAGGTCTATAACCTCGCAGTCAAACCCGGCTGAGGCCTCCATTGCCCTATGCACCATGGCGCCCCACGCGACAACGGTTATATCCCTGCCTTCCTGAAGGACCTGGGCCTTTCCGAGTGGGAGCGTGAAGTTGTCTTCAGGGACATCCGTTTTTATTGACCTGTAGAGCCGGGACGGTTCGAGAAAAATCACCGGGTCAGGGTCGCGTATGGCTGATTTTAAAAGCCCCTTTGCGCTGTAAGGGGTGGAGGGGACAACGACCTTCACGCCCGGCATATGGCAGAAGAGCGCCTCAGAGGATTCTGAATGAAGCTCAGGGGCTTTTATGCCTATGCCGTACGGCGTCCTTATGACGAGCGGGCATGAGAACCGGCCCCTCGACCGCGAGCGTATTCTGCCTGCGTGGGAAAATATCTGCTCGATTGCGCTGTATATGAAGCCCATGAACTGGATTTCGCATACCGGCTTAAGCCCGTATGCGGCCATGCCTATTGCCGCGCCTATTATGCCAAGTTCGGACAGCGGGGTGTCCATGACCCTTTCAGGCCCGAACCTTTCGAACAGCCCCTCCGTAACCCTGAATACGCCGCCGTCTCTGCCAACATCCTCGCCGAGGACGATAACATCCTTGTCCTGCTCCATCTCCTCGGACAGCGCGAGGTTTATGGCCTGCACCATGTTCAGTCTTGCCATCCGAAGTCCTTCATCTCCTTAATCTGCCTTGGGCAAGGCTCCTTGTATCCGTAGCGGATTATGTCAGAGGGCTTTGGCTTGGGGAACCTTTCCTCCTCCTCAATCGCCTTGTCAACATTTGCCTGAGCGTCCCGTATAACCGATTCCTCATACTCTTTTGTCCAGAGGCCGGACTTTTCCATATAGAGCCTGAGTCTTATGAGAGGTTCTTTCTTTTGCCATGCCTCGACCTCTTCCTTTGCCCTGTACCTCGATGAGTCGTCGGATGTAGTATGGTCGTCGAGCCTGTAGGTTACGCACTCTATAAGGGTCGGCCCCTGTCCTTTTCTGGCCTTGTCGAGCGCGTCCATTGTGGCCTTATAAACCGCGAACACATCATTTCCGTCAACCTGTATGCCTTCTATGCCGTAGCCCGGGGCACGGCCCGCGATTGTAGGGGCCGCGCTCTGCCTTGCCCTGGGCACTGATATGGCCCACTGGTTGTTCTGGCAGAGAAAAACGCAGGGCGCCTTGAAGACCCCCGCGAGGTTTATGCCTTCGTGAAAATCGCCCCTTGACGAGCCGCCGTCCCCGAAATAAACGGCTGAGGCGGCCTTTGTGCCCTTGAGCTTCATGGCCATGGCCGCGCCTGTTGCGTGCGGTATATGGGTGCCCACAGGCACGCTCATTGGAAAGATGTTCAGCCCCTCCGGCGATTTAACGCCCCGCTCATCGCCCGCCCAGTACCTGAAGAGCATCCACATGGGATAACCGAGGGCTATATGAACTCCTGTTTCCCTGAATGAAGGGAAGACCCAGTCATCTTTTTTAAAGGCAAGGGCGCTTCCTATCTGGGAGGCCTCCTGTCCGTAGATTGAGGCGTATGTGCCTATTCTGCCCTCTCTCTGCAGGCTCAACGCCCTGTTGTTGAAGGCGCGGGCGAGTATAATCGCCTCGAAGAATCTTTTTATGAGGCCCTCCGTAAGCTCAGGCATGAGCGAGCCGTCGGCCTTGCCTTTTTCATCAAGGATTTGGAGGAATTTGACCTCTATTGTCTGGACGGTCGTAAGCGGCATAGGCAGAGTGTAGCACCGGCTTGTTAAGCCGTCAAGGTTTGAGAGTTATGCAGGGCGTCATAACTTCGCATACCCGACCCACGCCGCTTGGCGCGGGTGCCCCGGC
>CAYIRV010000081.1:0-7324 GCA_964365865.1 uncultured Thermodesulfobacteriota bacterium
CCACGGAAATCTCTCCTAAGCCTGATTTAAGTATGTCCCTCGATAGCTGCACGGAATCGAGCGCCTCGATTATCTTTTCCTTGCTTATGCCGCGGCCGCGGAGCGAAAAGAACTCCCTTACGGTTAGCGGGACATCGGTCTCTATGTCCATCCTTTGCGGCACATAGCCCCTTTTCACATCCTTGTTCCAGACAATCTCCCCTGAATAGGACTGGAGACCGAGAAGCGCCCTCAGGAGCACGGTCTTGCCCGCGCCGTTAGGGCCGATGACGGCCATGACAGTGCCTTCGTCGAGCTCGAAGCTTATGTGCTCAAGCACCTTTTCCCCGGCTATGGAGATATTTAAGTCTTTTACCTCAAGCAGCTTCATTCTCTAATGTCCATTGTCCATTGAATAACAGTACACGCGATTATACCAGTAAAAGGCCGACGGTTTCTAATTAAATTTCAGTTTTTTTGCCCAAAAGACCTTGCCACAGGGCAATCATAAATAAACAAAACCATGTTGCGTATTAAAGGGGCGGGTTTTTTGGGGCAACACTGAAAGCCTTTGGATGGAGTTTTCAATCGCCCCTTTCTTTTCCCCCTTCCCGCGAGCAGGGAGGGCAGGGTGGGGGCAGGGGGAAGCCTTTTCTACAGAAAGGTTCCCCCCAGCTCAAAAGCCGCCCATTTCAGCGGCCTGTTGGTTAAAACATCGGCCTGCCGTCAACGAGGACTTCGATTTTTTCCTCTCCTTTAATCACCACGAGCGTGGGTCTGAAGAATATGAAGTCTTCGTGGAAAGGGACGCTCGTCTTGCCGCCGAAGGATGAGTTGTCTCCGAGGGCTATATGCACGGTGCCGAGTATCTTTTCGCTTTCGAGGATGTTATCCGGCCTTGCGGCCTTATCGTTTGTGCCTATGCCAAGCTCCGCGACATTTGCGGCGAGCGGCGTTTTTTCGATTTGCCGTTTAAGCTCGTCGGCAAACGGCTCCATCCCCGATATATCAACGGCATTACCGTTTTTTATGGTTACCTCAACAGGCCTTTTAAGCCTTCTCGTTGGCGCCCATTCGAGGAGCAATGTGCCTTCGGCGCTGCCTTCCACAGGCGCGAGGAATGCCTCGCCCGCCGGAAGGTTCCCGAACGAGCCCGGCTCAATAAGTATGCCTGTATCTGCCATGACAGGCCGCCCTTTAATCGAAAAGCTTATTGATGTGCCGGAGGGCGTTGTGATATAGACCGAATCCTTGCCTGAGAGTCTTTGTTTCAGCTTGAGCGTCCTGTCCTTCACCTCCTGCCAATCAGCGGTCATAACCCCTGAGAGCATGGACCTTTCAAAAAGCGGCATACTCGCGTACCGTGCGCCTCTGAGCCTCGTAATCAGGTCCCGGAACCTCGTGTGCGATGTGGAGAAGTTCGAAAGGGCGATTACGCAGTCAGGGGATGTTGCGTCTTCCCTGACGATGGCCTCGGCTGTTTTCAAGTCCTTGGCATTGGCGGACTTTGCAAGTATTTTTTCAAGCGTGCCTGAGTCTTTGAGCCTTGCAGTTGCGGTTTTTCCCAAGCAAGCCGCCCACAATTCCTCTGGAGGCTCTTTGCCGTGCCCTTTCTGCGAGAGGAACTCCAAGTATGTTATGGAGCAGAAGGCTTTACCTGCCTCTGCCACTGATAAAGCTATCTGTCTCAAGTCATGCCTTCTGCTCTTTTCGTCAGCCGTAACTGTTTCATCCGGGGCCATGATGTCGGTAAACACCACGACATGTTCCGTTCTTTTAACGCCCAAGTTATTGGTAAAGATTTTTTTTATAACCTCATCCATGTCTGTTTCCCGATTATCCTTTATATATCAGCACTTATGGCTTTGTCAAATGGCGCGTTGTTGGGTGAGGCCGATTTTTTTAAAAAAACCGCGCGTTAAGATATTGACAGCCGGCTTTTTGTCCATTATAATCCCGCTTACGCGTCAATAAAACGACAGGGCCTTCAACAAGAGAGAGGTGTAACATGAGAGAGTGCGCTGTCCTCGTAGTGGAGGATGAGGAGTATATTCGCGAGTATCTTGACGAACTGCTTACCGCGGCCGGCTACAATGTATCCACATCGCCTGATGGCGAGGCAGGCATAGAGGCCGCCAGCCGCAAACACTTCAATATCCTGCTTACAGACCTGAAACTCCCGGGCAAGAGCGGAATAGATGTCATAAGGGCGGCAAAGGCCGCCTCCCCTGCCACGCAGTGCATAATCCTTACCGGACATCCGGCTGTTGAGACCGCTGTAGAGGCCATGCGTGCCGGCGCGTTCACCTATCTTAAAAAGCCATTCAGCAAGGACGAACTCCTCGTAACCCTTGAGAAGGCAGAGGAGATATGCGCGCTTGAGGATGAGAACACCAAGCTCAGAAGGGAGATTAAGGGAAAATACACGGATGCCATCCTCGGCTCAAGCGCGGGCATAAATGCCGTAAAAGAGATTATAGATAAAATTGCCGACACGGACACCACGGTCATCATACTCGGGGAGAGCGGCACAGGCAAAGAGCTTGTGGCCAGGGGACTGCATTACGGAAGTTCGAGGAGCAATAACCCGTTTGTGCCCATAAACTGCGGGGCTATTCCGGAAGACCTTCTCGAGAGCGAGCTCTTCGGTCATGAAAAGGGCGCTTTCACAGGGGCCGTGGCCACAAAGATAGGCAGGTTCGAGGCCGCGAACAACGGGACTATATTCCTTGACGAGGTAGGCGACATGAGCCCGGGCCTTCAGGTAAAGATATTAAGGGTTCTACAGGAAAAGGAGTTTGAGAGGGTCGGCGGCAGGAATACCATCAAGGTGGATGTCAGGGTCGTGGCGGCAACGAATCAGGACCTCGAACAGGCGGTGGAGGAGAAGAGGTTCAGGAAAGACCTCTACTACAGGCTGAATGTAATACCCGTGCACCTCCCGCCCTTGAAGGAGAGGGAAGAGGACATAGCGCTGCTCGCAACCGAGTTTCTGAAAAGGATATCCCACAGGAAGAAAAAGCACATAAAAGGCATAACCCCGGAGGCCATGAGGATGCTCGAGGCCTACTCCTGGCCGGGCAACATCCGCGAACTTGAAAATCTCATCGAAAGACTCGTTGTCCTGAAGGATGATTTTAGTTCCATAACGCCCAAGGACCTGCCGGAAAAAATCCGGGGCAGAGGCGACAGCGAGCCTGTTGGCACCATGTTGAGCGCCGCCCCCCGCTTACTACCTGCCGGGGCCGCGTCAGGCATAATAGACTTTAACGGCCTTGTCGCGAGTTTTGAGCGGGAGCTTATATTAAACGCCCTCAACAGCTCCGCGTGGGTCAAGAAAAAGGCTGCCGAAAGCCTGAACCTCAACAGGACTACCCTCATTGAAAAGATGAAGAGGATCGGCCTCTCGGACAAGCTGGACCCGTCAGACGGCGCGGATTCAACGCATCGTCCGGCTGGCGTTTATGCCGCAGAGGCACGCAAAGGCGCGTCCGGAAGCGCGTAAACCGTTATATGTTTGTGCCGTATCCGACAATCCCGTTCTGTCCTTGTCATCTTCCGTATCCTCCTCCTTTGTGAAGGGGGAGATAGATGTGGTTAAAGTCATGGATTTGACTCTTTTGTGAACGCCATGCCATAAGGACAAGAACCGCATAATTTCTACTTTTGCTTGGTCTGTCTGTAACCCTTCAAAAACACACTTCTTTTAGTCTTCCTCAATATTTCCTTTCCGCTGTTTCAGGAACCCAATCTACGCTGGCATGGTTGTTGCACATTAAACAATCCTTAAGGTATGTCATGTTAAGGATTATTTTACTTGCTATCGCAATGGTGTTCGCGTCATGGCCCAGCCTTTTGGCCGCAGGGTCTGAGGCAACGGCCATCCGCTCAGGCGCGCATAAGGCAAATGCGAACAAGGAGAGCGCTGGTCAGACGGGCAAGGCAAAGGCTGAAAGCAGTGATTTTTCATGGAGCGCGGTTGTGGACTTTCAGCCCCATCAGGGCTGGCGGTGGGTTTACAGGAAAAAGGTCGCAAGCCATTTGAAAGGGAATGTCATAAAGGCCGACAGCGAGGATGCGTTTTTTTTCAAGGACATCTTCGGGTTATCGGGCGCTGACAGGAATGGGATAGTCTCGGATGCGCTTAAGTTCGCGGCCATACTCCGCAGTGGGGCAGATGGAAAAAAGGCGGCCATTATCGAGGCCATGGCCGCGGCTGCATCAGGCGCTGGGGAGCATGAGCTTGAGTCAATGCTCGTTTCTTACGAGGACAACGAGATAAAGATGCTCGGCTATTTTCTGATTGCGTCATCTTACGAAAGGAAGGGCTTTTATTCAGAGGCATCCGGGCATTATTCGAGAATCGCCAAGGACAAAAACTTAGGGTTGCTGAAGACGCTCGCAATATTCAGAAAAGGCAGGCTCCTTTTTTTTGACGGCAAGTTCGACGACGCCAAAGAGTGGCTCTTAAGGGCGTATCAGGCCGGCGCGCCAGAGGCAGGGCTATGGCTCGCGAATGCGATGTATGTAAAGGGCGAGATTGACGGCGCATGGGAGATATACTCAAAGGCGGCGTCTGACCCGGAGGCGCAGTTTGACCTTGTGACGCGCTTGAGCATGGCGGATGCGGCCATTGAGAAAAAAGATTTTGAATCAGGCAGAAAGGCATACGAGGGGCTGCTTTCAGGCCACATGACCAAGGATATGCCGGAGATGCTCGACTCGTATTTGAACATAAGGATAGGGGATTCCTATCTCCAAGACGGGAAAATGGCTGAGGCAAAGGCAATATACGTAAAGACGCGGGACAGGCTTAAAGGGGAGGCGCGCTCCATTGCCGTGCTCGCGCTTGCCGACGCCCTTGCGCTTGACCATGAGCGAGCCTCTTGGGAGGAGGCCGTAAAGATGTATGGCGAGGTCTCTGAAGCCGGGGTTGCGGCCTCTGAGTTCGCGCACTTGAGCATGGCGGCCATGCGGGCAAGGCTTGAAAATTACGATAAGGCACTTTCGGATATCGGACGGTTCATCTGGATGTATGCGATAAGTCCCTTGAGGGCCGACGCTAATCACCTGAAGGGGCTTGTCGCTTACAGGCAGATAGATGCCCTGTACTCAAGGGGGGACTACTATGGCGCGGCCTCCATATACATCAAGGACATGGACCTCGTGCCGTTCGGAAGGAAGGCGGAAACTTATTTGAAGGCCGGTAAATCACTTGCCGCGCTTTCGCTATACAAGGATGCCGCGTCCGCGCTGACCGGGGCCGTCAAGCTCGGAAGCCGCCATGCAGCCGAAGAGGCATTGTTCGAGCTTTCAAAGGTCTACTTGGCTCAGGGGGACTTTGACAGCGCAGGCCGTGCGCTCGACGCCTTGTTGGGCCGTTTTCCCGAAGGCTCCACAAGGCCCGGGGCCGAGGTCCTCGCATTAAAGATTTCCTTTATGAAGGGCCAGTATAAAAAGGCGGCTGAATGGGCATTGAGGTCAGAGGACGCCGAGTCGCTGCTCATCAGGGCGCGGTCTTTATATGCCATCGGAAGGCGCGATGATTCGGTCAGGGCGTATGCGTTGGCGATTGAGTTTTATAGGAAGGAAGGGACGGTTCCGCCCCACGGGCTTTATATCGCCAAGGCCGATGCGGAGTTTGCGCTAAAAAAATACGATGACGCGGCCAAAGACTACATGATGGCCGTGTCGCTGAGCAAAGGCGCCGGAGGGGAGGACAGGGTATGGGCCCTGTACAGGGCGGCTAAGAGTTATTCAATGCTCGGTTCCGAGCCCGAGGCGCGAAGCCTCGTGGACGCGCTTAAAGCGGATAAAAGCGAATTCGGAAGGTTTACGCTTCCGGTGTTCGCCGACCCTCCGGAGGGGGCAAAAGGCCTATGAACGTTATAGATGGCGCTGAGCTTGAGATTCTAAACCATGCGTTCGCGGGTTTTCAAAGGGCGTCCACGCGCCTCGAGGAGAGGTATGCGGCACTTGAGGCAAGGCTTGAGACACTTAATAGCGAACTGGCGGAAAAGAACAAGGTATTGGAGAGGGGGAGGCGCATGGCCGCCATGGGAGAGATGGCCGCCAACATAGCCCACGAGATACGAAACCCGCTCGGGTCCATGCGGCTCTTCGCCGACCTGCTTGAGCGTGAGCTTGCCGCTGATTATGAGAAGAAGCGGCTCGCCGGGTATATAACAAAAGGGGTGAACGACTTAGACAACATACTTTCAAACATGCTTCTTTTTGCCTCGGCCCCTCTTCCGGCGCTTAAGGATGTCGGCCTTAAGGAGCTTGTAGAGGACTGCCTCGTGCTTTCAGGGTGCAGGGCGGGAAGCGCAATGGATGTAAGCACGGAGTTCAACGGCAGGGCAAGGGTCTTGGCGGACGGCCCTCAGCTCAGACAGGTGTTCTTAAACCTTTTTCTCAACGCAGTTGACGCGGTTGATGGAAAAGGGACTGTCATCGTCTCGGTCAAGGACAGCGCCACAGAGGGGTTTGTTGATGTGATTATCCGGGACAACGGCAAGGGCATATCCGGGGAGTTTATAGACCGGATATTCGACCCGTTTTTTTCCACAAAAGGCCGGGGCACGGGGCTGGGCCTCGCAATCGTTAATTCCATAGTGAGCGCGCACAACGGGACTATTGATGTTGACTCTTGGCCCGGAGAAGGCACGCGGTTTATAATCCGGCTCCCGGCTCCCGGCAACGGCATTTCCAACAGGGGGGTGGATGGCTGAGACGGCCCGCATACTCGTTGTTGACGATGAAGAAAAGATGCGGCTCGCGGTAACCGAGGCGCTCAGGCGCAAGGGCTATTCGGTTATTGGCGCGGCCTCAGCGGAGGCCGCGCTCGGCCTTGCAGTCTCCGGCAACTGGTCGCTCATCATAAGCGATATGAAGATGCCCGGCATGGACGGAATGGGTCTTCTTAAGGCAATCAAAAAAGCCTCGCCCCACATCCCTGTGCTTATGATAACCGCGTTCGGGACAATAGAAAAGGCGGTAGAGGCCGTTAAAGAAGGGGCCATGGACTTCATATTAAAACCATTCAGCCTCGATGCCCTCGAGGGGCTTGTTGAAAAGGCGGTAAGGGCGTCGGCCGTTCTCAACTCCTTTGAGTCAAAGGGAAAGGCCATGCTTTCCGTTGACCCGGCCATGAAAAGGGCTGTCTCAATGGCGCTTACAGCCTCATCCACAGACGCCACTGTCCTTATTTCCGGTGAAAGCGGCACAGGCAAGGAACTGCTTACGCGCTTCATCCATGAAAACAGCCCGCGCTCCAAGAGGCCTTTTGTCGCGGTAAACTGCGCCTCTATACCCGACGGCCTGCTCTAGAGCGAACTCTTCGGAT
>CAYIRV010000082.1:0-6445 GCA_964365865.1 uncultured Thermodesulfobacteriota bacterium
AGCAGCGAGTAGTTGACTATCACTGAAACGAGGAGGAACACGGAACCGATTATTATCCAGTACATCTCCTTCTTGTAGAAAAGCGGCCATCTGGTGAATGTGGCGCTGTAGACGCTTATAAGGCCAATGAGCGCAAGCGCGAGCGCGACCGTGAACATAAGCCAGTTGAAATGGGTAAGAAGCCGCCTGTCAATCATTCGCCAAAATCTCCTCCTTTACCACGGCCCCGCTGTCAGCCGATGCGGTAACCGCCGCCGGCGCGGAGCCGTCTTCTTTAATGCCGTAGCCGGCGCCGTCGAGGTAAGCCCTGATGATATCCCGCGCAACCGGCGCCGCGGCGCTCGCGCCGAACCCGCCGTGCTCGACTATGACGGCTACCGCTATCTTTGGGTCGCCGTAAGGCGCGTACCCGGCAAACCACGCGTGGTCCCTTAGCCTATAAGCGATGCTTTTTACATCCTTGGTCCTTCTGATGAGTTTCGACACCTGCGCCGTGCCGGTCTTGCCCGCTATGTCGAGGCCGGACGCCTTCAGGAAGCGGGCGGTCCCGCCAACTTCCTGCACAACGCCTTCGAGGGCCTTTCTGACATATGCCAGGGTCTCCTTAGACACATTAAGCTCTGATTTTTTGAGCGGCGTAAAGCCATTGACCACCGCGCCCAAAGGGGTCGTTATAGAGTCAATCACCTGCGGGACATAGAGCGTACCGCCGTTGGCGATTGCGGCGTAGGCGTTAGCAAGCTGAAGGGGCGTGCTGAGCATATAACCCTGCCCGACTGACACGGATATCGTCTCGCCGTCATACCATTTGACGCCGTAAGCCTTTTTCTTCCATTCTGATGACGGCACCACCCCGCTTTTTTCATTAAGCAGGCTTATGCCGGTCTTAGCGCCGAAGCCGAAGCCCTTGGAGTATTTCGCGAGCCTGTCAACCCCGAGCTTGAGGCCCACCTGATAAAAGAAGGTATCCGAGGACTCGACTATGGCCCTGTGGACATTAATGACGCCGTGGCCTTCCTCCTTCCAGTCCCTGAAGTCGCGGTTTCCGAACCTGAAGGAAGGCCCGGAGTATATGCGCGTAGCCGGCGTTATGACTTTTTCCTCGAGCGCCGCGGCGGCGTGAATCGGCTTGAATGTCGAGGCCGGCGGGTACTGGCCCTGAATGGCCCTGTTGTTGAGCACATCCAGCGGGTTTTCTACGAGCTTGTTCCACTCATCCTTTGATATGCGGGATGAAAGGATGTTCGGGTCAAAGGAAGGGGTGCTCACCATGGCGAGAACGCGTCCTGTTGACGGCTCTATGGCCACTGCCGCGCCGGCCTTGTCCTTTAGCGCGGCCCACGCGGCCATCTGCGCCTTCACATCTATCGTGAGCTTGATGTCGCTGCCCGGATACGCGGACGTCCAGTTGACGAGCCGCATCTTCCTGCCGAGCGCGTCCACCTCAAGCTCCTTTGCGCCGTCTACGCCGCTCAGTTCCTTTTCAAAAAACCTTTCCAGGCCGAATTTCCCTATGAGGTCGCCCGGCGAAAGTTTGTCCCCTATAACATCCTTAAGCTCCTTTTCGCTTATCTCCCCTATGTATCCGATAAGATGGGCCGTGGCCTCGCCGAAGATGTAGTTTCTCTTCGGCGTCACCTCAAGCAACACGCCGGGCATCTCGTGCTTGAATGCCTCTATCTTGACGGCCTCCTCCCAAGAGAGGTCTTCCTTGAGTTTTACCGCTTGAAAAGGCGGCCGGTTCTTGGAGCGTTCGAGCTTTTCGTCAATCGTCCATGAGTCTATGTCTATGAGCCTTTCGAGCGTCTCCTTCGTGCCTTGCCAGTCGGTCACATCCTCTGAGACGAGATACAGGTCAAAGCCGGGCCTGTTGTCAGCGAGTTTTACCCCTGACCTGTCGGATATAACCCCGCGCGGGGCAGGGGACTTGACGGTTCGTATCCTGTTGCTCTCGGCAAGCTCCCTGTAGTAGTCGCCTTCCTTGACTTGAAGGTACCAGAGCCTTACGAGCAGGGCAAAAAATGTCAGGGCGACAAAGACCGTCATTAAGAAGACCCGGCCCTTGTATTCGCTTGTCTCCTTGTCCTTGAAATAATCGCTCACGATTTACCCGGCAAATGCGCGGGGCCCGGTAAGGAACTTCATCCGCGAAAGGAGGTATATTGCATAAGGGGCAGCCAAGCCCGTGAAAAGCGCCTGCAGCAGGGCAAAACCCTTAAAAGAAAGCCATATGCTAAAAGGGCTCAAGACCGCGTAAACGAGCGCGCCTTTAACGAGCGCTAAGAAAAAGGCGGTCAAACCCTTTATAAGGGCTGAAGTGAACTGGACCTTCTTGGACAGGAAATAGGCGGAAAGGAAGATGACGAGCAGGGCAAAGGATGTCGAGCCTGTTACGCCGCCGGTGAGCGCGTCCTCTATGTAGCCTACCGCAAAACACAACAGCGCGCCTTCGAGCGACGGCCTCGTATAGCCGAGGTAGAAAATCATTATGAGCGGCAGGTCAGGGACAGGGAAGGACGGAAAAATCGTGCTCTTTACGGCGAGGTATACGATGGTGGCCGGGATAAATATGAGAAAATCTTTCATCTTTAGGTGGGGTGATTGTCAGGGATTTTTTTTCACCCTCCCCTTTATCCCCTCCCATCAAGGGAGGGGGTATTTTGATACCCTGCAACTTGCTGCAGGGTGGTTCATTACATAGAGCGGTTTTAGGCGCTCTGCCTATCCACCGGGAATAAATCCGGGGTCTGTTACCACGAGCACCTCTTCGAGTCTCTTCATGTCAACCGCGGGCTTAAGCTCAATCAGCCTGAAGAAATTATCCCTGCCTTTTTCTATCTTGACGACCTCGCCAACGGGAAGCCCCTTGGGGAATATGCCGGTAAGCCCTGATGTTACGGCGAGGTCGCCTACCTGAATATCGTCGAACTGCCTAACATACTTAAGTATCATGCCGCCTGAGCCGTTCCCCTCTGCTATGCCCTGTATCCTGCTCCTCTGGGAAATTACATCAATCGCGGACCTTAGGTCAGTCGAAAGGAGCACGGTTGCGGAGTTCCTGCCGGCCTCTATCACCCTTCCGGCAGCGCCCGCGCGGGAGATGACCGCCATGTCCTTGCCTATGCCATGGACGGCGCCCTTGTTTATGACCGCGCTTGCGCCCCACATGTCGGCGCTTAAGGCGACAACGCCGGCGGCAATCGTCTTGAAGGCGATGGCTTCCTTGAAGTCAAGTACCTCTTTAAGCCTTCCGGCCTCGAGCGCCTTTTCCCTCATCCTGTTGTTCTCTTCCATGAGCGCTGTGACGGCGTCCTTCAGCGCCGAGTTCTCTCTGTTGACATTAACAAGAAGCACATATCCGCTCACAGCCCCGACAGCCCCGTTGTACGCCCCGCTGGCGAGCCTCTCGACAGGCGCCGCCGCGGCGTGGACCGCGTCTTTTATAAGAGACCTTCTCCCTGTCTCCCACTTGTCGGCGGTCAAAGAAAGGTGTAGTGAAAATATGACGAGGATGGTGGAGGCGATCGGTATCCGGTGTCTTTTGATGAAGGCGATCATATCTGTCTGGGCTTAAATGGCTCCTAATGAGCGTCCATCAGCTCGGAATGGAAACCTCTCGCAGGAGCTTTATCTCGTCTAAGAGCTTGCCTGCGCCCTTAACCACGCATGTAAGCGGGTCTTCGGCTATTGAGACTGGGAGCTTTGTCTCATCCCTCAGTATAACATCGAGGTTCTTGATAAGCGCCCCGCCGCCGGCGAGCACGATTCCTTTGTCCACGAGGTCGGCCGCGAGTTCGGGCGGGGTTATCTCGAGCACATGCTTAATCGCCTCGATAATGGCGTTTATCGGTTCGTTAAGCGCCTCCCTTATTTCGCTCGAGCCTATCTCCAATGTGGTGGGTATGCCTGTTATGAGGTTTGAACCTTTTATTTCGAACTTCTCGTCATTGTCTTCGCTGAGAGGAAGGCCGAACGAAATCTTGATAGCCTCGGCAACGCCGGTGCCTATGGACATATTGTACTTCCTCTTTATGTACTGGACTATCATCTCATCGAGCTTGTCGCCGCCGACGCGGATGGACTTTGCGACGACTATGCCTGAAAGCGATATGACCGCTATCTCGGATGTCCCTCCGCCGATGTCCACTATCATGTTCCCTGAAGGCTCTGTTATCGGAAGCCCGGCCCCGATGGCCGCGGCCATCGGCTCTTCTATGAGATATACCTCGGAGGCTCCGGCGGAATACGCGGATTCCCGCACGGCCCTCTTTTCAACCTGAGTTATGCCCGAAGGCACGCCGATGATTATGCGCGGGCGCACCAACAGGCGCCGGTTATGCACCTTGGCGATGAAGTATTTAAGCATCTCCTCGGTAACCTCAAAGTCGGCGATGACCCCGTCCTTCAACGGCCTTATGGCCATGATGTTGCCGGGGGTCCTTCCGAGCATGGCCTTTGCATCCTTGCCTACGGCAAGGATGCGCCTGCCCTTTCCGTCCTTTTTAACAGCCACCACGGACGGCTCGTTGCATACGATGCCTTTGCCTTTAACATATATGAGGGTGCTTGCAGTGCCCAAGTCTATGGCGAGGTCGCTTGAGAATAGACCGAGAAGATAATTGAACATGAAGACTCCTTTTCCTAATCCTATGATTTTAACAAAAGAATAAGGGTTTTATCAAGGATATTTTACGGTTGAATTTAACGCTGAAATTAATTAACATGAAACACAAGAGCCGCTGAATGTCAGTAACCGCGGTTACAACCGTATCGGGAGGCCCGTGAAACCATGCTCGAAAGCATAAGGAAGAGAAGCAAGTCCATATATGTATTCCTCATATTAGGCGCCATAATAGTCGTCTTCATATTCTGGGGGGTCGGCCCCTCTGACAATGACTCTGCGGAACAGGGCATTGTGGCAACGATTGACGATATCCCGATAACCGGGCGCGAGTACTCGGACCTCTACAGGAGGCAGGAGGACTACTACAGGGAGGTCTTGAAGGGGCCGCAGGCGGCCGAGATGCTCAAGAGGCTGGATTTGAAGCACAAGACCCTCGACATCCTGATAAACAGGGCGCTCGCGATAAAGGCCGCGAAGAAGGACGGCGTGAAGGTCGAGCCTAAAGAGGTGCAGGAGGTGATTACGGCCATACCCGCATTCTCAAAGGACGGCGCGTTCAACCGGGATACATATTTTCAGGTGCTCGCCGCGAACCGCTTAAAGCCCGCTGAATTTGAAAAGGCGATAGAATACGACATCCTCGCGGGAAAGATGCAAAACCTGGTTACCAAGGATGTCGCTGTGGCAGAGGAGGACATACTTAAAGAATTCAGGAAAGAACGGAGAAAAATCAACCTTGATTTCATCGCCATTGACCCGGCACGATACGCCCCGTCAATCAAGTTTGACGATGCCGAGGTCAAGGCGTTTTTCGAGAAGAACTCATCCGGCTATATCGCCCCTGCAAAGGTCAGGGCCGCTTACGCATACGCGGAGTTCAGCGCCTTCTCATCAATGATAAAGGTAACCGCGGATGAGATAAAGTCATATTACGAAAGGAACCCGCGGGAGTTTTCTCAAGGCAAAGAAGGCGCAGCGCCCAAGCCCATTAAGGATGTTGAAGGCGCGATAAGAAAGACCCTGACTGCCCAAAAGGCGCGGATGCAGGGACTTGAGGCGGCGAGGGCGCTCGATGCCGAGTTCAGGAAAACAGGCGAGCCCTCGGCGCTGAAAAAGGCGGCAACGGCCGCGGGCTTCAACTTCGCGCTTGCCGGGCCCTTTTCCGAAACAGATGTAAACGAGGAACTCATGAGGGACGAAAACCTCAAGGCAGCGGTATTTTCTCTTAAGCCCGGGGACACGAGCTATCCTGTGGAGGCTGGCAAGCGCATATACATAGTAAGGCTTCTTGAGAGGATTGACGCGCATGTGAGAGATTTCAAGGATGTGTCTTCACAGGTCAGGGAAACCCTTGTCGTTGAAAAGGCCAGAGAAGCGGCCATAAAAGCCGCTGAGGACGCCCTTAAAAGGGCACGGTCGGGCGAAGGGCTTGAGAAAATCGCCTCAGGCAGCGGACTAAAGACCGAGACCACGGGATTTTTCAGCAAGTCTCAAGGTGTCGTGCCCAAGATAGGAGTTTACGCCGGGAACAAGGACAGCCTTTTTGAGCTTAAAAAAGACTCTCCGGTTTTTCCTGAAATTTTGGAGCAGAACATGAAGTATTATATCGTAAGTCTCAGTGACGCCGTGGAGGCAAATGACGAGGAACTCGGGCCTATAAAGGAAGAACTCAAGAGCCGTCTCTTGTCGGCCGGACAGGATAAGGCTGTTAAAGACTGGCTGGAAGGTCTGAAGGCAAATGCCAAGACAAAGATATACGAAGAGCGTCTGTAGAAACGGAGCATAAACGAATGCGATTTTCAAAGATGCTGATTCCCACCC
>CAYIRV010000082.1:6455-7316 GCA_964365865.1 uncultured Thermodesulfobacteriota bacterium
GATCTGCGGACCAAATGGCTCGAGTACTCCGTGGAGCGACGCAGAGGTGGCGAGCCACAGCCTGATGATGAAGGCCGGCATGATACGGAAGGTGGCCTCCGGCGTATATAATCTCCTGCCCCTGGGCCTAAGGGTCATCAAAAAAGTCGAGGCCGTGGTGCGGAGCGAAATGAATAGGGCAGGGGCCTCGGAGGTCCTCATGCCGCTCGTCGTGCCGTCCGAGCTGTGGAAGGAGAGCGGCAGGTGGGACGCGTACGGCAAGGAGCTTCTCAGGCTAACGGACAGGCACGGAAGGGAGTTCTGCCTCGGGCCCACGCATGAAGAGGTCATAACGGACATGGTGAGGAGAGATGTGCGCTCTTACAGGGACCTGCCCCTTAACCTCTACCAGATACAGACCAAGTTCCGGGACGAAATCCGCCCGCGATTCGGGCTTATGCGGGGCAGGGAATTCATAATGAAGGACGGCTATTCCTTCCACGCCACAGAGGAGTGCGCGGAGAGGGAATATAAAAACATGCACGCCGCATACTGCCGCATATTCGAGGGCTGCGGCCTCAAATTCAGGGCAGTGGAGGCCGAGACAGGCAGCATCGGCGGGAGCTTTTCGCACGAGTTCATGGTCATTGCCGAAACAGGCGAGGACGCCATAGCTTCCTGCGGCGCCTGCTCATACGCCGCAAACATCGAAAGAGCAGGGGTCAGGGCCGAAGGCGAAGCCGCATTGGCCGATGCAATGAAGCCCATGGACAGGCTGTCAACACCCGGCAAAAAATCGGTTGAAGATGTGAGCGTTTTTTTGAACGTGCCGAAAGAGAAGCTCATCAAGACACTCATTTACGATTCGGATAAGGGCCCGGT
>CAYIRV010000083.1:0-7167 GCA_964365865.1 uncultured Thermodesulfobacteriota bacterium
GATTGCGTCCGCAAGGCTCACCAACGAGGAGTTGTATCTTTTCCAGAGGCTAATGCGCGGTTCAATCGGGACACCGAACATTGATTCGAGCTCAAGATGGGACGCGGACGCGGTCTCAGCCTTTGTTTCGGCAACGGCGATGAATGAAGGCGGGGCGTCCGTATATGACTGCCTGAACGCCGGAGCGCTCGTCATCATCGGCTCGTATCTCACCGAGGAAAACCCGGTCGTTGACTACATCGTAAGGCGCATATCGGCTTACGGCAGGCCGAGGGTCATTATAGCCTCTCCGAGGGCAATGAGGCTCGACAGTTCGGCATCCGTGGTATTAAGGCACGAGCCGTCCGAAGAGAGAACCGTTCTCAATGCCATTGCCTTAAAGCTCCATCAGGCGAATGCCGGGAAGCTCTCGCAGGTAGAGGCTCTAAAGCTCGTCATTGACAGAGGACTCGATGTCCTGCTTAAGGATTCGGGCATGGACGCCGGTACGCTTGAAAAGGCCGCGCGTGTCATAAACAGCGCCGGGTCCGTGGCCGTATTCGCCGGGACCGGTTTTTTGAGGCATCCGAGCGGCATATCCGGCCTTGCCCTTATGAGGGAGGCATTATCCGCGCTCGGCAAAAAGCCGCTCGTCATGCCTCTTTTCGACAGGTGCAACCAGAGGGGCGCGTGGGAGATGGGCGTTCATCCTGAGTTTGGACCCGGATACAATCAGGCTGAGGGCGCAGGGCTTGGTTCATGGGCCATGCTCGAGGCTGCTTCGAGAGGCGAGCTTGACGCCCTTTACCTTGCCGGGGATGATATTATATCGTCGTCGCCTGACCCTGAGTTTGCGTTAGACGCTATTTCAAAGGTCAAGTTCCTCGTTCTGCAGGACATGTTCATGAGCGAGACAGCAGAAAGGGCGCATGTGGTGCTGCCCAGCGCGTCCTTTGCCGAGAAAGACGGGACATTCACGAATCAGGAAGGCAGGGTCCAGCTTATAAAAAGGCTTTTAAGACCACCGGGGAGCGCGAAAAGCGACCTTGAAATCTTCGGCTCGCTCATCAACGCTTTTGCGAATTTGCCGGCAGGCAAGGCGAACGCCGGGGCTGTCTTTGAGGAGATGCGGAAGGAGATTCCGGCCTACCGTAAGGTGAGCCTGTTTTTCAACAACAAGAGGAACACTAACAACATGCTCGACATAAAGGAGGCGCTCGTAAGCCCCCACCCCCCGCTTCCCATTGCAATTGTAAAGACGCAATGGGAGCCCAGCCCCCGCGAGTGGGGAGGGGAAAAGGAAAGGGGCGATTGCAAGGGGCTTGAAGGCAGACCCAAGGCATCTTGTATGTCTGAGAACGCGCCGGAGAAGGACGGCTCCTATCCCTTCAGGCTCATGGCCGGGAACGCGCTCTTCCATTCAGGGAGCCTTTCCATAAGGTCTGAGACCTTGACATCTCTGATGAGAGAGCCGTTCATAGAGATTAGCGAGGAGGACGCAGCGGAGATGGGCGCCTCTCCGGGCGATACGGTCATCGTAAAGGGCGCTCGCTTTGAGACGTCCCTTGAGCTTAAGATCAGGAAGGGGACCAGGAAGGGCGTTGCCTTTGTGCCTGAGAACTTTCCGGGGGCCGGAGTAAACAGGTTCTTCAAGAAAGGCGGGACCATTGCCTGCGTAAGGATAACAAAGGCCTGAGCAGGGAGGTTTCGCGCATGACCCCCCCAATCCCCCCCTTACACAAGGGGGGGATTGGGGGGGTCCAAAAGCAGGAGGTGAGTATGGTTGACCCAAAGCTCTTAAGAGAATTGACTTTTTTCGCCGACCTCACGGACAACGAGCTCGATGTGGTGGCGAAGATAGTAAAGAAGCAGGACTTCAAGACCGGCGCCAGCGTATTCAAGGAGTCGGAGGACGGGCAGTCGCTTTATGTGATAAAGTCCGGCGAGGTGAAGGCCTGCAAGACCGCGCCTGACGGCGAGCTTTTCACCCTCACGCTCATGAAGGACAACGAGATATTCGGCGAGATGAGCTTCCTCGACGGCAGGCCGAGGTCAGCGACCATAGTGGCGATTACCGACATCGAGACATACATAATCGAGAAGTCCGACTTTGAGGGGCTTGTTGACAATAACCCGCGCATCATATACAAGCTTTTGAGGAACATCGTCTTCACCATACACACGATTGTGCGCGGCATGAACTCTCGCTATATCGAAATGGTCAACTACATGTGGGGACGGAAGAGGTTCACATAGCGGCCCGTTTGCACGCGGTTTTTTTAACAGAATGTGGAAAAACTCGGAATTTCAACAGGCTGCTCAAAAAGCTCCAGATGCGAGGCGTCGAGGAGCGAGGAACGAGGCGTATTTCGTATATACGCCGCAGTGACGAGCGACGAAGACAACGAAGCAGATGGACTTTTTCAGCAGCCTGTTAATGTGGAAAATTCCCTGCGGCTTTGGCAGGGTGGTTCATCATAGGACGAGTTTATGCCTGATATGGCCGTAATAATAGAAGTCGTATTGATGTTCGTGAAGGCATTGATACTATGCCAAATCCTCTTCATCCTCCCTATCCCGCTCACATGGGTCGAGAGGAAGGTCGCCGGCCACATACAGGCCCGGCTCGGGCCGTGGAGGGTGGGTCCGCATGGAGTCCTTCAGCCTTTCGCGGACATGATAAAGCTTCTTTTAAAGGAAGACATAATGCCGGCTCAGGCCGACAAGCTCCTCTACAAGCTCGCCCCTCTCATGGCGATGATACCGGTTTTCGCGGTATTTGCCGCAATCCCGTTCGGCGACAGCTTCAGGCTCCCGTTCCTCGACAGGGAGATTACGCTCTATCTGACGGACATGAATGTCGGGATATTATATGTCCTCGCCATAGGTGGGCTCGGCATCTACGGCGTCATATTCGGCGGCTGGGCCTCGAACAGCAAATACGCCCTTCTTGGTGGGCTGCGCGCCTCGGCCCAGATGATAAGCTACGAGGTCGCCCTCAGCTTCGCGGCCATAGGGGTCGTGATGATGTCAAACTCCTTGAGCCTTGTCCAAATCGTGAAGGCGCAGTCAGGGTGGTTTTTTAACTGGAATATATTCTACCTTCCGGTAGGCCCTGTTTGGTTCTTAATATTCCTTATCGCGGCTATGGCCGAGATAAACAGGATACCCTTCGACCTTGCGGAGGACGAGGGGACGCTCGCCGCCGGCTTCCATACCGAATACAGCGGCATGAGGTTCGCCTTCTTCATGCTCGCCGAGTATGTGGCAATGGTATCGGTTTCGGTTCTTGCGGTCATCATGTTCTTCGGGGGATGGAACCCTCCGATTGACCTCATGCGGCTTGAGTATTATGACCCACTGCAGCTTAAGTATATATCGGGTTTGCCCATACCGGCCATAATATGGGCATTCACCAACTTGTTCTGGTTCGTGGCAAAGGTGGCGGCATTCATATACTTCTTCATGTGGCTCAGGTTCACGCTGCCGCGCTACCGCTACGACCAGCTTATGACGATTGGATGGAAGATACTTATACCGGTGTCGCTTGTAACCCTTATCGTAACCGGGTTCATGAGGATATGGGCGTAATAAAAGGCTGCGGAAATATAATACTCGACTTCATGGAAAAGGCCCTGTTCACGGACTTCATAAAAGGGCTTGCCGTGACGCTCAAGTACAATGTGTCGAGGGCCATCACCATAAGATACCCTGACGACGAGAAGTGGGTGCCTTACAGGAGGTTCAGGGGCCTCCACACGCTGAACAAGGACGAACAGGGTAAAGAACTCTGCGTCGCGTGCGAGCTTTGCGTCAAGGCGTGTCCGACCCGGTGCATAACCGTGGTGCCCATGGAAGACAGCGGGGCAATAGGCATATCCGACAGGGTGGCCAAGGTATGGAAGGTTGACCTCGTAAGGTGTCTCTTCTGCGGGTACTGCGAGGATGCCTGCCCGACCACGGCCGTAAGGCTCGGAAGGGAGTACGAACTCGCGTGCACGGACTTGAGCTGCGCCATCAAGGAAAAGGACGCGCTCTTGACGCCCCAGTCCATACCTGAGTCCGTAAGCGGAGGGGTCGTGGCAAAGGCCGAGTTCATAAGGACCAAAAGCAGCATCGCGGTAAAGGCGGATTTAAGAAATACCCGCAAGATGCGCTGGTAGGGGGCCGGATTAGGTGTAGGGTGGGCACTGCCCACCTGTTTTTACTGTTGACCGATAAAAGATAACAAAATGGAACAGGTCTTTTTTTACATATTCGCGGCAATCGCGGTAGTCTCCGCGCTCCTCGTGATAACATCAAAAAGCGCGGTGCACAGCGCGCTATTTCTCATCGTGTGTCTCCTTCAGGTGGCGGCGCTTTTTGTGCTGCTCCGCGCCCCTTTTCTCGCCGCGGTGCAGGTCTTTATTTATGTGGGGGCGGTGATGGTGTTATTTCTCTTTGCCGTCATGGTGCTCGACATGGGGAGGGAGAGGCTTGAGGGTCATATACACGCGCAGGCCGTGCCCGCGCTCGCGGCCGTCGTCGTTCTCTTTCTGGTCCTCGGATACAGGGCGCTTAACGGCTCTCTCACGCTCCATTCCGGGGAGTTCACGGAGGCCGTGCTCTCAAAAAACACCGAGGTCATAGGAACGCACCTCTTCACCAAGTATATATTCCCGTTCGAGGTGGTGTCCATGGTCCTTCTCGTCGCGCTCGTGGGGGCCATAGCGCTCGTCATCAAGGACAGGGATAAGGAGAGAGGTTAAACCAATGCCCACGCTTTCGCACTATCTTGTTTTAAGCCTCGCGCTCTTCTCCATAGGCGTGGCCGGCGTGCTCATCAGGCGCAATATCATAGTGATGCTCATGTCGCTGGAGCTTGTCTTCAACTCCGTGAACATCAGCCTCGCCGCGTTTTCGTATTTCATGAAGTCCATTACAGGCACCGTGTTCGTGGTCTTCAGCATAACAATCGCCGCGGCGGAGGTGGCTATAGGGCTTGCCATACTTGTCGTTGTTTTCAGGCGGAGGAACACCGTGTACGCGGACGAACTTAACGAGATGAAGTGGTAGCCGATGCATCCGGACCGGAGAGATTATAGATGACGGTAATATCCCTGAAACCCCTGTTTGCGGTAGCCGTAGGAGCCGTTGCGTCCATGCTCATACTGCTTTCCCGCAGGAACGCCAACCTGAGGGAGTTCTGGTCGCTCCTGGCCGGGGCGATAATGTTCCTTATCGTGGCCTCGATGATACCCGCTGTCCTGGCCGGCGCTCTGCCCGAATACACGTTAGTGGAGTTCTTCCACGGGGTCAGCATAAAGTTCAGGGTGGACGCCTTGGGTCTCATGTTCGCCACGACCGCGTCGTTCCTGTGGATACTGACCTCGGTCTACTCCATCGGGTATATGCGCTCGACGAACGAGCACGCGCAGACGAGGTATTACGCCTGTTTTGCGGTGGCGATGTGCGGGGCCATGGGCGCGGCCTTCTCCGCGAACCTTCTGACCCTGTATCTCTTCTATGAGATGATTACCATCGCCACATATCCGCTGGTCAGCCATAAAGACACCGAGGAGGGGTATGCGGGCGGCAGAAAATACCTCGTGTATCTCCTCGGCACATCCAAGGCGTTTCTGCTGCCCGCCGTGGTGCTTACCTATACCATCGCCGGGACGTTGGAGTTTACGAAGGGCGGCGTCTTTCAGGCCACGGAGCCTGTGCTCCTTACCGTGGTCTACGCGCTCTTCATAGCCGGATTCGCGAAGGCCGCCATAATGCCCTTTCACAACTGGCTCCCTTCCGCAATGGTGGCCCCAACGCCGGTAAGCGCGCTCCTTCATGCAGTCGCCGTTGTGAAGGTGGGCGTGTTTTCAATACTCCGCGTGATGCTCTATATATTCGGCGTGGATATGCTTAAGTCTTTGGGCTTGGGCATCCCGACGGCCTTTCTCGTCTCCTTTACCATAGTAACGGCCTCAATCATCGCCCTTACAAAGGACAACCTGAAGGCCCGGCTGGCGTATTCCACCATAAGCCAGTTGTCCTATATCGTTCTCGGGGCCGCGCTCCTGACCCCGAGCGGAATAACCGGCGGCATCATACACATAACAAACCACGCATTCGCCAAAATCACGCTCTTCTTCTGCGCAGGCTCGATATATGTAGCCTCGCACAAGACCAAGATAAGCGAGATGGCCGGCATAGGCAGGAAGATGCCTTTCACAATGGCCGCCTTTTCAATCGGCGTGCTCGGCATGATAGGCGTGCCGTCCGTAGGCGGATTCATAAGCAAGTGGTATCTGGCGAAAGGCGCCATCGAGGCCGGCTCCCTCCCGATTCTCTTTGTGCTCCTTACAAGCACGGTCCTGAACGCCGCTTATTTTATCCCTATTGTCTACACCGCCTTTTTCGGAGGCAAGGGCGAAGAACACGCGGAGGGACACGGCAACCACCATGAAGGGCATGACGAAGGCCACCACGGCGACATAAAGGAGAACCCCTATGTCGTGGTCCCGCTGGTTATCAGCGCCATCGGCTCGGTGGCGCTCGGCTTTTACCCTGATGCGCTCTTGATGTTCATAAGGGGGATGCTGTGAACATAATCGCCCGGCTCGCGGATGAAAGAAACAGGAAGACCCTTAAGACCGTATGCTACATAGTCTTGGCCGTGGTCTTTGCCGCGGACTTCTTCATCCACCGCCATCACGCCGCCTTTGTCTGGGACCATATACCCGGCTTCAGCGCGGCATATGGCTTTGTATCGTGCGTCCTCATTATTATCGTGTCGAAGTTCGTGGGGCATCTGTGGCTTATGAAGAAAGAGGATTATTATGATTGAGTGGGTGCATCCGGGGCTGATACTTATTGTCGGAGCGATACTGGTGCCCTTCCTCAAGGGTGCGGTTAAGCAGGCGTATCTGCTGCTGCTCCCCGCAGCCGCCTTCATAGCGGTGGTTTATATGTCTCCGGGGATGCACGGGGAGGCGCGCGTCCTCGACTATTTGATGACATTCGGCCGTGTGGACAGGCTCTCGCTCGTCTTCGGCTACATATTTACGATAATGGCGTTCATAGGCATGGTCTACGGCCTCCATGTAAAGAAAGACGGGGAGCATATCGCGGCGCTTCTCTATGTGGGGGGCTCAATCGGGGTGGTCTTTGCCGGGGACTTCCTGACGCTCTTCGTGTTCTGGGAGGTCATGG
>CAYIRV010000084.1:0-1913 GCA_964365865.1 uncultured Thermodesulfobacteriota bacterium
TCGAGGTGGCTTGAGCGGTCGGCTATGGCAGAGAGGGCGTGGCGCGCGCGAAGGCGCATGGTAACGGGTATCAAGAACCTCCCAAGCCGCGTACCGCCGCCGGCCCATGAGGGACCTGTCGGCCTGCTCGTGGTATTATCTCTGTAAACCTCTATCACTTGACGAGCCTCAATGCGATGATGTGCGTCCCCACGGCGAGAGCATCTTCACGCCTGCCCGTACGAACCTTCCTAACTGCGTAAGCGAACGCACCTCCATGGCCTTACGCATGATATACGAGGGCCTTGAATAGAACTCCCTGTATCCCCTCGAAAGTATCATCATCAGTTCCTCCCTTGAAAATTTCTCGCCCCATACCGGAGGTACGAAATCCGCCGATGGGTTTTTGGCGAATTCGCGCCAGACATCCGTCTTTATGATGCCTTTTTCGAGCGCCATTCGGTAAATAGCGGTCCCTGGGAACGGGGTGAGCACGGTCATGTGGAGATAATCCGGTCTTAAGGCCCTGGCCACGCGGAAAGTGGTCTCTATCTCCTCGATGGTCTCGCCCGGACACCCGATCATAAAGTAGGCGAGCGTTTTAAGCCCGGCCCTTCTCGTTTGCATAAAGACGTTCTCGACAAGGTTGAGCGATATGCGTTTGTCGAGCACATCCATAACCCTCTCCGAGCCGGACTCCACACCATAGTGTATGCCGGTGCACCCGGCCTTCTTAAGCAAGCGAAGCATCTTTTCATTAACGGTATCAACCCTTGCCCGTATGTCCCAGAAAAGCCCTGTCTTCTCCTTCACGAGCAGTTCGCATATGTCTATGACGCGCTCCTTATTCACGGTGAAGGTATCGTCATAGATGAGAGCGTACCTTATGCCCATCTCTTTTATCCGTATCATCTCCTCGACGACATTCTCGGCGCTTCTGGCGCGGAAAAGTTTTCCAAGGTGGGGCCTGTCGCAGAAGGCGCACTTGAAGGGACACCCCCTCGATGTGAAGGCCGTTGTGATAGGGTTATAGGGCGAGAGTATGGAGGTATATTTTTTATAAGGGACAAGGTGGCGCGCCGGGTGGGGAAGGCTGTCGAGGTCAACTACAAGAGGAGGCGGGCCGTTGTTTACGACCCTTCCGTCCGAGTCCTTGAACACGACGCCCTTTACCGCGCCGGGCCCCTCGCCCGCTTCGAGGGCGTCAAGCAGCCTTGCGAACGGCTGCTCGCCCTCGCCCACTACCAAGAGGTCAACCCCCTCGATGTTCAGCGTCTCATCAGGGAAGAGGTTCACATGAGGCCCGCCGAGGACCACCGTGGCCGATGGCAGGCTTCGTTTCACGGCCTTGACTACATCGAGCACATCCACCATGCAAAGAGTCATCGCCGTGATGCCGACGACATCCGGCATTAAGGCGGCCGCCCTCCGGGCCACGCCGGCGCTGTCAAGCCCCTCCACCTGGCAGTCGAGCACGCTTACTTCGTGCTTCGTGCGGGCCTCGAGGTAAGCGGCGATATAGAGTATGCCGAGCGGCGGGTTATGGCCTCGCACCTCGTCTATTATCGCAGGGTTGTTGCCGACTATTTCGTTCTCGCGGGGCGGGTTTATGAGCAGCGCCCTCATTTATCGCCTCTCCTCCTTGAGAGTCTCACCATAAGTTCGGCTATGAGGCCGATGCCGAAGAAGTTCGCGCCAGAGAGGAAAAGCAGTATGGTCGTTATGTCCATCGCCTTGCCGAGCAAGAGGTAGCTTGCGAACAGCACCGTGAACGAGGCCCCGAAGAACGCAAACGCGATGGGCATGAAAACCCTCGCAGGCTTGAAGCAAAGGACCGTCGTAAGTATCAAATAGATGAACCTTGAGAAGTCGCGCGCCGGGTCTATCTTGGAACGTCCTACGCGGTGGTTATAGCGTATGGGCTCGAAGCGGAC
>CAYIRV010000084.1:1923-7129 GCA_964365865.1 uncultured Thermodesulfobacteriota bacterium
GGTATGAGTCAGTGAGCATTGCTAGCGTTATGGTCGTGGTAAAGGAGAAGCCGTCCGGGAGAAGGTACATATATTTTCTTACGATTGCACGGTCCATGACCCTAAGGCCGCTGTTTATGTCCGGTATCCTCGTATGGGCAAGAAGGTTCGAAAGCCGCCTTATTATCCACCGTGCGAGTCCCCGCGCAACGCCGCCCGTGCCCCCGGAAAAACTCCTTACGCCCACTACCATGTCGTTTTGGCTCATATGGGGAAGGAGCCTGAAGATGTCCTCCGGCTCGTAGGACTGGTCTGCGTCTATTATGGCCACCGTATCGCTTCCGGCGTGGTTTAATCCTGTCTTCAGTGCCGCGCCGTACCCTCGGTTATGTTTGTGGCGGATGAGCTTTATCCCATGCATCCGGCGGAGCCTCTCGGCCGTGCCGTCGGTCGAGCAGTCGTCCACGACCACGACCTCGACCGCGTAGCCAGGGTGGGCCGCGGCCATACGCAAAAGACCCTCGACCAGACCCTCTACGGCCTCGGCCTCGTTATAGACCGGCACCACAACCGTAACCGGCGTTGTTTTCCCGTCTCCCATGCTCCCCCGCACAATTGTTTCTCAGTCTCTATTATAGAACAGTTCAGCCGTCATTGCCAACGGCCTGTATGAAGGCCATGTCCTTTACGTACCCGCCGTGGTCGCGGTCCCTGCGATAGTGGTCGGTCTTTGTGTAGGAAAGGTGCGATACCCTTATCGCCGTCACATGAAGGGGCCCTCGCGGCACTGCCGCGGCCCTATGGATGTCGGCCATGAGCCCTCGCTGGAAGGTGTACTCGGAGCCGGAATCGTGCAGCGGCCATTCGTTTCCGAGGTCCACGAAGTTGAACCCTTTCCTGTCCCTCCACTCGGGTATGGCGTTGAGGGCGTAGCTTAGCGGCGTTTCTGAGCCGTCCGGCGCTTTGAATGTAAGCGTTATGATGAGGGACTTAGAGCGGTCGGCCTGCGTCCACCTGAAATAGGTGTTCAGGCCGACAGGCACCGGCGTGTCGAGCTTTTTCTCAACCGCTGGGAATTCCTCTATCCACCTGCCCTCGCTTCTCATCCTGCCGGGGCGGTGTTGCATGCGAAGCTCAAGAGAGTCTTCTGACCATCTAATCTCGAGATGGTCTATGCCGCTCCGTATCACCTTCCATCCTCTCCCCGTCTCTATCGGGGTCGTACGCGCGGATTTCAGCGGTCCGCTTCTAACGACAGCGTACCCGTTGCGCTCTTCCATAAAGACTTCGCAGGGAGGACTCATGGAAGCGAGAGCTTCATTTTTCAGCCGGCCGTAGACCTCTTCCGAGAGTATTATCATGTTCTTCTCGAAACACTGCCAGACTACCCTCTTAACAGCCTCAGCGTCGCCGGACTTCTCTACGGCGTAAAAGTTTGGAAGCGAGACCGGGATCGAGGCGAAGCGCTTTAGCATCACCTCGTATGGGTAGAAGCCGTAGTGGCCGACTGCCTGAAGCCCGGAAGGGTCCCTATCAAAGAGGCTCGTTGAGAAGCCGAAGAAATAGCGGTTAGTGCCCCATGCGGACCCCTCGAAAGTCTCCCTGTCAACGCGTGTAAGCCTTATGTATTCGAGTCTTTCTCGGGCCGACCGGATGCTATGGAAAAGCCCCCACCCGACCGCTGAGATGAGGAGCGCGGCGGCAACTGGCGCCGCGTAACGTCTCTTTGAAAGCCCATCAAGGTTTGTGCCAACGATAACGGCGGCCGCTACCACGGAGGGTAGAAGATAATGGTAGTTAGGCCTTAGAACCACGGCCGAGAGGAGGTAGACGAGGAGATAGGCCGAGAGCGCCCCGCGCATGCGCCAGGGCGCTCCTCCGCCGGCGAGGAGCGAAAGGACAAGGAGCGCTATAAGGAACGGTTCTGTCATAAACATCCACGCGAGAAGGCTCAGGCGGTCGTAGTGGAGGTCTGTAAGAAATCTCTGGACGATATCGCCATCGCCCGACGGGTTGAGAAAGTTCATGTAGTAATTGACGAAGTTCTCGTTTGAAAAAAGCCCGGCCAGGCTGAAGAGCAAAACAGAGACCGAGCCGAGGGTAAGAAGCAAGAGCGGAGGGGCCGGGGTAAAAAGGCCGGCTATCGCCGTTGCCCGTTCCCTTAGCCTTAGAAAAAGGGCGAGAAGCAAGATGGCCGCTGCCGCGGCCGTAGCGCTAAAGAAGGCGCCCCTTGCGGCCGTATGCGTCGCCGCAACCATGAAAAGGGTAAGGAAAACGCAGACCCAGAGAAAAAGGGCCGTTGCTCCGGGCCGCTCCTTTATCTTCCTGTCCTCCGGCCATAAGACGAACGCGCCGAATACCACGGCGGCCACGAGGATGTTTGAGAGCTTGAAGATGAGCGATACGCCGAGGATGAGTCCGATGAGGACGGCTTTCGGACATGGCCGCCACGACGGCCTTGCAAGGACGGCGAACGCGAGGATGTGGAGGACGAGGGAGTACATTTCGCCGCTCACCTTGAGCGAGTACTGGCGGAACAGATAGGCAGAGCTTATAATGAGGACCGCAACAGATGGGCCGTACTTTCCGGAGCCAGGCGCCGAGGCGACAAAAAGGTAGACCGCTGTAAGGAGCGCGGCGAAGAAGAGCGCTGAGACGAGCCTGTTGGCGATGGCGTAGAGATAAGGCCTCCTTAGGATGTCGAGCGCGAATTCTTTTTTTGCGTCCTGCCGGCCGTCTGCCCGGTAAAAGGCTCCGGCGATGGCCGAGACAATAAGGGTGACTGGTGTGCCAGGATGGTAGACAAACTCGTGAGTGCCGGTAATCCATTGCTGGAGGCCGTTTCCGAGGTAAGTTATGTCGGGGTCCTCGGTATTGAGCCACTCGATGCGGCTTGAATTAAGCCCCTTGATCCCGAGGCTATGGTGGTCTTCGATTTGCGAAAACCACCCGGCCTTTCCAACGAGATACGGGTACGCGCCCGGGCCGAGGTTCAAAACAATGGCGAGAACGATGATCCAGAAGGTGTGTCTTTTCTTCACCGGCACCTTTTTACCACAGCAGCATTCCGGACAACACTATCTATGCGGCCGCGGATGGATAAAGTTCCTTGATTGTCTCGGAGAAGAGAATTTGGATTCGAATATCATTTACAGGCTAAATCCCCCGTTGTTGACCTTCGTAATGTAGAGCGCAAGTCTTTTTAAATGGGGGAAGATAAGCCTGCACCCGCGTGTTTAAAGCCGGGGGCAGGGTGCATTAGCCCTGACCCCGCAGGGACTTATTCTTCAACCGTTATCTTCCCTTTCATCGAGCGGTGGATGAAGCAGATGTAGAAATACTCGCCGGGCCTTTCAAACTTGTATTCCCACGACTGGCCGGGCTCCACGCTCGGGGAGCGGATAACCCCCGCGCTTATGAGAGATATGGTCGCGAAGATATGCGCGGTTACATCGTTATTCACCCATTTCATGGTGCCTTTTTTGATGATGACATTCTCAGGCTTGAAGATGTTCTGGGCGCCATCAGCGGGCGCGGGCATATCAATGATATATATGCCGTCCTTTGCCTCAAGGCGCACGGCGGGCTGCGGCAGCTTTACATCAAAGGCCGCTTTCTTGACGGTTATGAGATAGGCGGCGTTGCCGGCCACATCTTTGTATTCCTTTGCCATAAGCTCGGCCATGTAGAGAAGCCCGTCCTGCTCTTCCTCGGTCGCCTTGCCTGAGAGCGCCTCGTCGAGGAGAGATTGTATCTCTGCCGGAATCTTGTCCTTATTATCCTCGATTATCTTGGTCATAAGAACGGCGTTGTTCGTCTCGCGGGCCTCTATGAAGTTTTTCCGTATTTCAGATTCCGCGCCGCTGGCCACCCCGCTCAAGGCGATTACAGCGGTGAACACAAGGAACTGGGCGATTCTTCCGGCTTTCATGTGCGCCTCCATAGTGAAAAGTGTGTTTTGCCCTCTGCGGCTTTCATCCTAATCTGCCAAAGGGCCGGACTGAACGCCGCGGCCCGCAGGGTTATTAATTATAACTGATTTCATCATGATTTTGGAAGATTAAAGATTAAATCGCTGATTTTAGACATACCGGCGTTCAGCCGTTGACTTGACTTGGCATAAGTATTATAAAATATGGATATTCTTCTATGGGATATGCGGCTAAAAGCACGCTCTTAAAGCGCAGGCTCGAAAGGCTCTACAGGACATTCGACTCTTCTTTCCTTTCATCAGACCCGCTTGAGTTTGTCCACATGTATAAAAGGAGGGAGGACAAGGAGGTCGTTGGCCTTATTGCCTCAAGCCTCGCCTACGGCAGGGTGCAGGGCATAAGGCGAAGCGTAGCCTTTGTGCTCAATGTAATGGGGGGTAAGCCTTTCGGCTTTACCACGAGGTTCAGGCCAGAGAGGGATTCATCGCTTTTCAGCGGGTTTGTCCACAGGTTTAATAGAGGGGCGGATATCGCCTGCCTCATATATTTCATGCAGCAGATGCTCGAGGAGAAAGGCTCGATTGAGGGGTTTTTCCTCAAGGGCTATTCCCCGGATGATGAGAACATAAAGGCCGCGCTCACGGCCTTTTCAAGGAATGCGCTTTCCCTTGATTCTTCTCCAATATACGGCAAGGACCTACTTCCCGAAAAGGCCGGGGTCAGGTTTTTCTTCCCTGACCCCATGGACGGGAGCCCGTGCAAGAGGCTTAACCTGTATCTAAGGTGGATGGTCAGGAGGAAAGACGGGCTTGACACCGGCATTTGGAAGCATCTGTCCCCGGCAAAACTCGTAATCCCGCTTGATACGCACATAGCGCGCATTTCAAGGAGAATCGGGCTTACATCGAGGACATCATCCGACTGGAGGATGGCGGAGGAGGTTACCGCAGGGCTTAAAAAGCTCGACCCCAAAGACCCGGTAAAGTACGATTTTTCCCTATGCAGGCTCGGCATATTAGACAAGTGCCCCTCGCGGCTCGATGCCAAAAAGTGCGAACAGTGCCTGATTAAGGAACTCTGCGTGCTGTAAGGCCGGCTATTCGTTTGGCCGGCTGCTAAAATCCGCCGTTACGATTTATATTGACAATGAAAGTCATTTTCAATTATTATAATATCGATATAAATGCGTAGAATCTATTTTTCAGATTGGGCTGCGTTCATGCCAGGCAATATTCCTAAAGTTTTTGGCCGCCGTCTCAGGCATAATCTTTATGCATGGAAGGTAATAAACACTC
>CAYIRV010000085.1:0-7109 GCA_964365865.1 uncultured Thermodesulfobacteriota bacterium
GATATTATCCTCGACCCCAACGACCCGCGCGTAGTGGAAGAGGCGAGGAAGCAGGGCATAGAGGAGAACTGGATAGTTGCGGCCCAACGCTCCCCGGCCTACATGCTCTTCAAGAAGTGGCGGATAGCCATGCCGAACCATCCCGAGTTCAGGACGCTTCCGATGAACTTCTATGTGCCCCCGCTTTCACCGGTGCTGCATAATGCCAAGGCCGAGAGCGGCGGGACATTTGACCCGGATTCCGCGGACTTTTTCTCGGAGATAGAGAAGATGAGGGTGCCGGTAAGGTATCTTGCGAATCTCCTCTCCGCGGGAAACGAGCAGATAATCATCGAGTCCCTGAAGAAGCAGATGGCTGCGAGGCTCTATAGGAGGCAGCAGCGCATAGGCGATGTGGGCGAGGCCGCAGTCAAGACAGCCCTTTCGGCAACCGGGCTTACTCCTCATGACTGCGACGAGATATACAAACTCGTTTCTCTCGCCACCTATCAGGAGAGGTTCGTGATACCGGAAACGCACCGCGAGACAAAGAGCACGGTGGACCCGAGGACCATGTACGAGAAGAGGGGCACCGTAGGTTTCGGCACCAAGAAGAAGGAAATGCTCGCGAGGGAGTGGTAAAAGGTGATTGCTGTGAAGGAAAAGACCCTTTACGGGCATTTTGCAGAGTTGCTCAAATATCCGAAGGAGGATATAAAACTGAGGGTGGAGGAGTGTATCAATGCCCTCGCTCTTTGCCCTCAGTATCCTCCTGATGTTGCAGGGGACATGCAGCGGTTCAGGAAGGCTCTTGATGAGGAGACGCTCGATGACTTACAGGGCATATACTCATATACATTCGAGATGACCTCCGAATTCACGATGGACCTCGGCACATTCATCTACGAGGGGTATAAGCGCACGCACAACCTTGTGGCCCTGAAGACCATGTACAGGGAGCACGGTTTCCCATATGACGAGGTGGCGAAAGGCGAACTGCCCGATTACCTGCCGGTTATACTCGAGTTCCTCGGGTTTGTGAAAGACGAGGAACTTAAATTAGCGCTCCTGCAGGACTTCGTCATCAAGGCCGTGGAGAAGCTCAACAAGAACTTCGAAAAAAACAAGCAGAATATGTACGGCAGTCTTATCAGCGCAGTTTACAGAGTGTTGGACAAAGACGTTAAGTTCAAGAAGGAGGTTAAATAGAATGGCAGACAGAATACTCTTCGGTGCAATGCCGTATCTCTTCATCATGACCGCGATAGTCGGCACCATATGGCGCTACAAGTCGAACAGGTACTCGTGGTCGAGTCAGTCGTCCCAGTTCGTGGAGAACAAAACCCTGTTCTGGGGTTCGGTTCCGTGGCATTACGGGATTGTAACGATACTTTTGGGCCACATAGTCGGGCTCTTTATCCCGAGGTCAATACTGTGGTGGAACAGCGTGCCGGCAAGGCTTTACATCCTTGAGATAACGGCGCTTGCATTGGGCTTCTGCGCTCTCTTCGGCCTCCTCGCATTAATCTACAGGAGGATAACCAACGCGAGGGTAAAGGCGCTTACGACCTCGTGGGATGTGCTTCTTCTCATAGTCCTCGTCATACAGATAGTGACAGGCCTGGGCAACGCCATCTTCTACAGGTGGGGCTCAAATTGGTACGCAGGAAGCGCGGTGCCGTGGATGTGGTCAATATTCACGGGTCTCCCGAATGTTGAATATGTGGCTAATTTGCCGCTCAACACAAAGGTTCACATCTTCAATGCCATGATATTCATCGGTCTCATCCCGTTTACGAGGCTCACGCACTTTATCGTTCTAAACCCCTACAAGTACCTCGTGAGGCCCTATCAGGTCGTCAGGTGGTATGGAAGGGCGCCGCGTACTGAGAACCTCATTCAGTACAAGTAACACCCTTAAAAGGGCGGGTGTGAAAAACACCCGCCCTTTTTTTTAAATTTGAAAGCCCCTGCCAACGAGGGCAGTTTAGAGATAAAGCATGTCGGCGTTTTTTGAGCTTCTTGGGCGTCCCATAGATAGAGGGACGGCCATCGAGCGGCTGAGAGCGCTGAACTGTAGTTGCAAGATAATAACCTTACATATAAGCAAAAACCAAGCCGCTATACTTGAAAGGAGTAAGACGATATGTCTAAGATAACAAAATGGGAGCCGGAGAACGAACAGTTCTGGAAAGAGACCGGCAGTGCAATAGCGTGGCGCACATGCGGCGTAACCACATTCAGCCTTATCGCATCGTTCGCCACATGGTTTGTCATGAGCGCGGTGGTTGTGAGGCTTCCGAACATAGGTTTTAAGTTCACAACCATGCAGCTCTTCTGGCTCGCGGCAATGCCGGGGTTTGGGTCCGGCACATTGAGGCTGGTGCATTCCTTCTTGATACCGGTATTCGGGACAAGGCCGGTAGTGAGCATAGCGACCATCATAAAACTCCTGCCCGTAATATGGCTGGGCTATGCAGTGCAGAACCTGAACACCAGTTTCTTGTCATTCTTGATCATCGCATACTTGTCCGGCTTCGGAGGCGGCGACTTCTCTTCCTACATGCCTTCCACATCCCTCTTTTTCCCGAAAAGGCTTCAGGGACTATCACTGGGCATTCAGGCAGGCCTCGGCAACTTCGGGGTGAGTATCGTCCAGTTCGTAACGCCGTGGATAATAGGCTTCTCCATCGTTGGCTTCGGGTCCCCGCAGATCTTTACAAAGGCCGATGTGCTTAAAAAAGACTATGCGGTTACGAAAGAGGCCGGCGTGGTTACGGATATAGTAATCAAAAAGCCGGAGCTTGCAAGCGCCATAACGGTTGTGAAAGATGGCAATGTTGTTAAGGATGTGGTTTTTCAAGAGACCGATACGGTCAAGGCCATAAAAGAAAATGTTACGAGAGATGCCGCGGGCAAAATTACGGCGGTAGCGAAGACCGAGGGCATAAAAGTAGAGGTTACGAAAGATGCCGCGGGCGCTGTTACGGATGTAGTTATCAAAAAAGTGCTTAAAAAGGCCATGTGGGTGCAGAACGGCGCGTTCTGGTATATCCCGTTCCTCATCATAGCCTTCATCCTCAGCGTGATATTCCTCAGAAGCCTTCCCATCAAGGGGACCTTCGGGGGACAGTTCAAAATCTTAAGCACAAAGAACAGGGCCCTCACGCATACATGGAACTGCACAATCACCTATATCCAGTCATTCGGTTCTTTCTCCGGATTTGCAGCCGCATTCCCGATGATGATAAAGGTCATATACGGCGGTTTTGACGGCGCGCCGGACCCGCTTAAATACGCCTTTTTAGGTCCTTTAATCGGAGGACTCATCCGCGCTATAACTGGTCCTATATTTGACAAAGTTGGCGGCGCATGGGGCATGGTCATCCCCGGAATAGGCATGGTTCTCGCTTGTCTGGCCCTTATATTCGGAGGGTATCTTACGCCCACAGGGCTTGAGCTGTTCCCGGGGTTTGTCTGGATAATGCTCTTTATGTTCCTTATGACAGGCATAGCCAATGCGGCATCCTTCCGTCTGTATCCGCTTGTGTTTGCCTATTCGCCGTCTAAGGGCGCGCAGATGCTCGGATGGACAGGCGCGTGGGCGGCATTCGGCCCGTTTGTCTTTGCCTCCCTTATTGGCCTTTCAATAACAAAGACCGGTTCTGCGATTACCTTCTTCGCAGGCGCCGCAATCTTCTATTGTTATGCCAACTTCCTTAACTGGTGGTATTATTCCCGCAAGGGATGCGAGCGGCATGACTGGGGCAACAAGTATGGCACATGGTGGGATAAGGCAAAGGACAGCTGGACAGGCGGCGATTAAGTTTACGCACCCGCAACTCGAATGATACGAAAAAACCCTGAAATTGAGGGTAAATAGCATAACAAAAGAGGGAAGACAACGATGTCTTCCCTCTTTTGTTTTATGCCGTCCTGTTCGGCGCTTTTAACGGAAGGGCCTTCTTGACAGCGCATAAACCTGTGCTATTCTTACACTGTGAGACAGACATCCGGCGTTAACAGTTTTTTCTAAAAATCCTTTTTGAAAAGGAGGAAACCAATGGGAAAGCTCGACAGGATTGACAGGTTCGGCGTAGAGACGATGAGCAAGGAAGATTACCTCAAGAAGCAGGACTATGTGGTGAAGAACTGCAAATGCACAGGGTGTCCTACATATGTGAAGGGAGACAAGACCCCGGGCTACTGCTTTCCGTTCATTGGAACAAGCTCCGTGATACAGAAGGAAAAGGACTGCGTATGCGAGACCTGCCCGGTTTACGATGAGCATGAGCTCAGTCACATGTATTACTGTACCAGGTGCTCGCAGGTGTGTCAGAGCTTAAAGACAGAGGGCGGCACAGGCGGCTGGGGCTAACCGCTGTTTTTGCCGGCTCGTCGGCGGAAGATGGGATTAGGTTATATCATGGCCGGCCCTTATTTGGGCCGGCTTTTTTTATTAATAAATCTGGACAAATCGCGTAGATTATAGTAATATTATAAAATTCCAAAGGTTTTCCCAACAAAACACAAAAGGAGAAGGTTTAAATGGACATTACCACGAACGAGCAGGCTAAGCAGGCCATAAATAACTGGCTTACCGAGAACCATCATGATGTGAAGGAGATAACCGACGACGCGGCAAGTTTTCATTTTGAGATAGACTATCCGGTCGGTTCCCTCAAGAGGCAGAGGGCCCTTCAGCCAAAGGATTTCCCCGGCTTAATCGTGCTTTTAAACGGCGTATCCATCGCTAACGAGCATGTCGAGAAGATGAAGAAAATCACGCAGAGGGAGAGGGAGAAGTTCTACGCGGACATAAGGAAAGACCTCATATTCCTCAAGAACAGCTATGACTTCAATCTCGACGAGGAAGGCATAGTCAAGCAGGTGCAGTTCTCCTACGAGTTTTACTTCGACAGCCTCACGAAGACCCGTATTTTCGAGGGGCTTCTTTTAAACCACAGGACGCTTCTTTATATCGTGACCAAGTTCAACGAGAAGTTCGGCGTTCCGGTGCTTGCCGCCGCGCCGCCGTCGTCTCCTGAAGAAGAGTTTGCTGGCAACGCATAGGGCTGCAAAGTCAGCCGGGAGGTTATGCATATGTCCGGGAAGATGCTTGAGATAAAATACAGGTGCCAGCACCCTTCGTGCGTGGTGAACTGCAGGGAAGGCGTGATAGCCGTTGATGAGGAGTATTTCAAGGAGCTTTCATCCGCCTACGGCGATACAGGGCTTTTCAAGAGCCCTAAGGGCATATGCCGCATGGGCTTTAACCAGTCTTTCAAGGCATTGAATATCGGCGAACAATCGGACACGTCCGAGGAGATTGTCCTGCACAGGGCCGATGACCCTATAACCATACTCAAGGAAGAGCATCAGACTGTCTTAGGGGTTCTCGACCGCATCGAGGATGAAATTAAGAGGAGGGACATTGACGCCCTATGGATACTGACAGCCGAGCTTGAAAACGACATCATCCTCCATTCAATCAAGAAAGAGGAGGAGGTGTTGTTCCCGCTTCTCGGCTCAGAGTTTGTGCCAATGGGGGGAGGGCTTGTAGCAGTGGTTGCCGAGGACCACAGCGAACTTTTGTCGCTCTTATATTCCTTCCGCGCAGCGCTCGAGACCGGAGACATACTCGACGGGCTGGCGTCCTCTATAATCACCAACTTAAAGAGCCACATACGCAAGGAGGACAACGAGTTCTTCGAGCTTGTCGACAAGTGCCTAACCGATGAGATGAGAAAGAAGCTCCTTGCAGGCATGGAGGATGTTGACAGGAAGCATGTCCCTGTCAAGGCCGGCGTCCGCGGCAAGGATAAATCGAGCCATAACGATGTGCTTACAAAGCGCGCGCAGCACGAGGAAGAGGTCGAAAAGGCCATGCACGAGGCCGCTGAATCCGCGGCTGGTTGCTGCCACTGAGCTGAATCAGGGCATTATTTTACGCTATTATAAGAAAGGCGGTTTTATGGCATACCATAAAACCGCCTTTTGTTTTTGCGGAAGTTTAATGAAAGGGCCGCACAGAGGCCGGAATGCCGGTTGTCAGAGCGGCAGGTGGATGTACACGAGGTACAGCCACATAAGAGTAAGCGTTCCGCCGAGCCAGCTTATGTATTTCGCCGCCCTTCTCTTGTTCCGGCCTTTCTTTACTATCAAGAGTTTAAGGAAGAACAGGCACAGGCCACCAAGCCATCCTAAAAAAGACCATAATCCTATTCCGCTTGTTTTAAAGGAGAGGACCGCGAGTATTATATAAATGGCGATGCCGGCGATGCCGTTAAATTTATGGATTACGCCCTCTACACCGCTCTTGGCGCCCCTTACGAGTTGGAGCCCGCTTATGAAGCTCGATATCGCTAATATAAGTCCGATGCTCGATAGCAGGGTCGGTATATTCAGGAGAGACTCAAGCACTTTTTGTCCTGTATCTGTATATAATGCGCAGTATGGTTCTTTGTATGAGGTAACAGACTATTCCGGCATATATCAGGATGACCGGAAGTATTATGAAAAGGTTCGGCCATGTGGAGTTGTTTTCGAGCGCGTTGGCATTCGAGTCAGTCAGCGATATTCCGAAGGTGTTTCGGAGGGTCTTGTTGTCCTTTATGATGTTATTGTGGGATGACACGAGCATGAGCCCGTTCCATGTATTCAGATTTATGGAGTTGCCGGTGATTGTGTTGCTGCTTGAGGAGCTTAAAAATACCCCCTTGTCGTTGTTTGAGTTGGCGCTGTTGCCTTCAATCTTATTGAAAGAGGAGTTTTCAAGATAAATACCGTATTCATCGTTGAAAGAGGCGGTGTTGCCGATAAGGGAATTGCCCTTGGAAGAATATATAAGAATGCCGTTCTTGTTGTGGAAGGATTTGTTGCCTGTTATGCTGGCCTCTGCCGCGTTTTTAAGGACAATCCCGGCTGCGGTCGAGCCTGTAAGAGTAAAGCCGGATATAGCCACATTGGCGGCGTCTGTTATGATTACAACCGGCTCATCCTCTTTTGCGGCGACTATGTGGACGGAGTCGGCCCCCTCAATGGATATTAGCGTTAAAGGCTTATTTATCGTGATATTTTCGCTGTAGGTGCCTGCCTTGACTGTGATAACATCATTAGGTTTTGCGCTG
>CAYIRV010000086.1:0-7034 GCA_964365865.1 uncultured Thermodesulfobacteriota bacterium
GGCCTGCCCCCGCATATAGTAAGCGGGGGGCGGAAGAAAAAATGCTCACATATTCATATATATGCCGCGCTTTTTATTTCCACCCAGCGCCACTTTCCGCGACAGAGGCTCGGTGTTGATGACCTGCCTCGGTATTGGAAAGTGGCGCTGGGCAAGACCTCGGAAAAAATAGCTGATTTTTAGAGGCGCCATGTAGTCGATTTAAAAAACAAAAAACAAAAAGGGGGTATGTATGGAAAGAGTCGAGGTAAAGGGCACGCTTCTTAATACGCTTCTGCCCGCGGCAATCGTCGTTGTTATCGCATTCGCGCTCGTTGTAATGGCATTCGGCCTTGACGGGGTCGCAAAGCACGCGCATGATGTGTTCCATGACTTCAGGCATACAATCGGGATGCCTTGCCACTAACCCGCCCTCCCATGTGGGGAGAGGGGCATAGTCGTAAGCATTAAAAGCTGATAACCACTCCCCTTGTAAAGGGGAGGCTGGGCGGGGTTAATCCTGCGGTCATCACTAAAGAAGGAGGCATGTAAAGATGCTCTTTTCGTTGGACTGGAAAAGATATATGATTATAAGCGGGCTTGCCGGGGCCCTGTGGGGTGTTTTCTCATTCGGGGTTAACACACTGACAGGCATATTCCGGTTTGAGCACGGTCTTGTCTACAACCTGATTGTATTCGCGGTTGCCGGAAGCGTCTTCGGCATCGCATCAGGGGGCTTTCTCATGGCGGCAAAAGAGGTTCTTCCGTTCAACAGGCCTTTTCCAAAGGCGATTATGATTTCAACAGGGCTTTGGCTCGTCTTGAGGCTCTCTGGAGCGCTCCTTTCGGGCATGGAATCCGAAAGATACCATGTGGTTACGGTCGAGACGCTTCAGGGGCTCATGCTTTCCTTGGCGCTCGGCTCGTTCATCGGGCTTTCGTTCGAGTTCTTTTCGTTAGAGCGCGCGGAGTTGTAGCCTGAGCCCGTGTATCCTTTGAAAAGCCTCGATAAAAAAGGGCTGAGGAAGGGCTGGACAACAGGCGCCTGCGCGGCTGCCGGGGCAAAGGCGGCCGCGCAGGCGCTTTTTTCAAGGCGCGGCAAAAAAAACCGGCGTATTACAAACCTCCGCATATCCCTGACCCTGCCGACAGGCAAGGCAACATTGATTAGGGTGAAAGAGGTTGATTTAGGACAAGGCATTGCAATTGCCGTGGTCATAAAGGACGCGGGCGACGACCCGGATGTTACAAACCGCGCGCGAATAGTAACGGAAGTCAGGCTCAATCCAACGAGATTAGGGCAAAAGAGGGCACGGATAAACATAAAGGGCGGAAAAGGCGTAGGCATGGTCACGAAGCCGGGCCTCGCTGTGCCTGTGGGCAGGCCCGCGATAAACCCCGTGCCCCTTAAGATGATAAGGCGCTCTATAATGGAGGCTGCCGAGGAAGCCGGGATTACGCCGTCTGTTACCGTAACCGTGTCTGTGCCTGACGGAGAAAGGCTCGCCTTAAAGACCATGAACCCGAGGCTCGGCATCTTGGCCGGGATTTCCATACTCGGCACAACAGGCATAGTAGAGCCTTTGTCCCTGAGCGCGTATACTCATTCCATAAGTTCCGCCATAAATGTCGCGCTTGCGTCAAAGCTCAATGAGGTTGTTTTTTCAACAGGCAGGAGCAGCGAAAAGGCCGTGGAGAGGTCTCTAAAACTCCCTGAAGAGGCCTTTATCATTACAGGGGACCACATGGGCTATGCCCTTGATGACGCATCAGGAAGAAAGGGGCTTAAGAGGATTTACATCGCGGGCCAGTTCGGCAAATTCACCAAACTCGCCGCGGGCCATTTTGAAACCCATTGCTCTGATTCGTCCGTGGAGCTTGAAACAATAGCCGATGTCTGCCGCAGGCTTAACATCGCCGATGCCGTGCTCAGGGCAGTGCTCGGCGCAAATACCGCAAGGCAGGCTTTTTTTATCTTGAAGGACGCGAAGCTCAAAACCGCGCTCAATGCAATCGCGAAAAAGGTCAGGGACAACGCAAAAGCGCTTACTAAAGGCATATCCGTAAAGGCAATACTCGTTGACTACGATGGAGGCATTGTTACAACCGTTTGAGGGGCTATGATTTATGTTATCGGCATAGGGACATCCGGGAGGGGAAGCCTCGGGAATAGGGCGCTTAAGCTCATCAACAGGGCAGGCATACTTGCAGGCGGGAAAAGGCACCTTAAGGAGTTTCCGGAGTTTTCAGGGAGGAGGCTTGAGGCCGGTTCTGATTTAGACGCTTTTTTCAATTCAATAAAAAGATACATCTCGGCCAATCCGGTAAAAGACATCGTGCTCCTCGCAACAGGCGACCCGCTTCTTTTCGGCATAGGTGAGACTGTTTTAAAAAGGTTCGGCAGGAAAAAGGTCGAGATTATCCCGAATGTAAGCGTGGTGCAGGAGGCATTCTCAAGGCTCAAAGAGCCATGGGCAGGTCTTACCGTGCTCTCGGCCCACGGCAGGGGGGGGGACATGGAAAGGCTCTGCGCCGGGATATTGGGGAGCGAAAAGGCCGCTGTATTCACAGACCCTGTCAACACCCCTTCAAGGATAGCGCGCGCGCTTCTTAAATCAGGCGCGCGTGGATACAGGGCATATGTGTGCGAGGCCATAGGCACGGCTGGAGAAAGGATTACTCATGGCACGCTCGCTCAAATCGCAGAGAGGAGGCGGTTTTCTTTGCTCAATGTGCTTGTCCTCATAAGGGGAAAGTATGACGCGCCGCTTTTTGGCATCAGGGACAAGGCGTTCTTTCACAACGCGGGCATGATTACAAAAGAGGAGATACGAGCTGTATCAATATCCAAGCTTTGTCTGAGGAAAGACAGCGTTATTTGGGATATAGGCTCAGGGAGCGGCTCTGTCGCCGTGCAGGCCGCGCTCATCAGCAAGGATGGGGCGGTGTATGCAATGGACAAGGACAAAAAGGCGGCCCTGCTTATCGAAAAGAACATGAGGAGATTCAATACGCCGAATATCAAGTTCATACCCGGGGAAGCGCCAAGGTGTCTGAAGAACGCGGGCCTCGCCCGGCCTGACGCTGTTTTCATAGGCGGCGGCGGAGCGGCTCTGCAAGGCATCTTGAGGTTAGCGTCATCAAGGCTTAAAAAGCGCGGCCGTATAGTCGTTAACGCGGTTACGCTCGAAACAGTAAATAAGGCCTTTTCTTTTTTTTCAGGCAAGGGATGGGAAAGGGAAATCATTCAGGTAAACATATCAAGGGCCAAGTCCGTGGGCAGGCTTAATATGCTCTCGGCCAACAACCCTGTGTTCGTCATATGCGGGACAAAAAAGTAAGCCGCAAAAAACGCGTTGGCAGAAAGGCCGGCGTATTCTACGGCATAGGCGCGGGCCCCGGGGACCCTGAGCTTATAACAATAAAGGCCGCGAGGCTTCTTAACGAAGTCTCTGTGATCGCGGTGCCCGCCGGCACGCAAAAAGACTCGTCAGGCAGGGCGCTGAAGGTCATTGAAAGGCTGATTGACCTGAATGCAAAGGAGATTATCGAGCTGCACCTTCCCATGACGAGGGATAACGATGCCCTGAGCAAGGCCCGCGAAAAGGCCGCTGGAGAGGTTGTGAAAAGGCTTGAAAAAGGTCTTGATGTGGCGTTCGTTACACTCGGAGACCCGATGGTTTATTCAACATTCGGATATATCGCGCGCCTTGTGGAAAAAAGGCTGGGCAAAGGCTCTGTAAAGGCCATACCCGGGGTTACTTCTTTTTCCGCTGCTGCCGCTGACGCGCTCATGCCCCTTGCTGAAGGGGATGAGTCAATAGCCATATTTTCAAAGTATCCCGGAGAGAGGTTCAAGGAGATGAGCGCGGCCTTTGACACAGTGGTCATGCTTAAGGCTAACAAGGACATGGCGCGGCTTGCGGACGAGCTTAAGAACGCGGGTTTCAAAGGCAAGGCTTTTTTCGCGTCAGAACTCGGATGGCCCGGCGAGTTCAAGACATGGGAGATGAAAAGCGCATTGAAAAAAGACCGCGGGTATTTCTCGCTCATCATAGTGAAAAAATGAAGAAGGCTCGCAAAACACCCTCGACAGTATATTTCGTTGGCGCAGGCCCCGGAGACCCGGAGCTTATTACGGTAAAAGGCAGACGGCTGCTCATTGCCGCTGATGTAGTCGTCTACGCAGGCTCTTTAGTGGATAAAAAGATTCTCAACTGTTGCAAAAAGGGCGCGAAGGTTTTCGACAGCGCCAAGTTGGCGATAGAAGAGATAATCGGCATACTCTCAGACGCGGCCATGCAGGGGAAAAAGGTCGTAAGGCTGCATACAGGGGACCCGTGCCTTTACAGCGCCGTTGGCGAGCAGATGCGCATGTTGGATTGTCGCGGCGTGCCTTACGAGGTTGTGCCGGGCGTATCGTCGGCCTTTGCCGCCGCGGCCGCGCTTAAAAAGGAGCTTACTGCGCCGGAGTTGACCCAGACCGTGATATTCACGAGGCTCGGAGGAAGGACAAAGGTGCCTGAAAAGGAAAGGCTTTCATCGCTTGCCTCTCACGGGGCCACAATCTGCGTTTTTTTAAGCGTTTCGATGATAGACGATGTGGTAAAGGAGCTTAAAAAAGGCGGCCTTCGGTCAAATACCCCGGCGGCCGTCGTATACAGGGCGTCGTGGAAGGACGAGGTTAAAATCACAGGAACGCTTAAGGACATAGCCCAAAAGGCCAAAAAGGCCGGGTTCAAGAGGCAGGCCCTGATAATCGCGGGCGCGGCGCTCGGCAGCGGCGCGGCGCATCCAACGAAGCTCTATGACAGAGGTTTTGCCCACTCTTACAGGAAGTGAAAAAGGCTTCTTTATATAAGGCAATCGCGGTCGCCTTCACTGGCGTTGTGCTCGTGTTGTCGGTTCTGCCTGACATGGATCCGTCCACGGCACTCAACGATATTGACAAGGTCTATCATTTCTCGGCGTATCTTGTCATGGGATGGCTCTGGGCAGGCGCGTTTCTGAACTCCTTTTTTTTTAGGGAAAAAGGCAAGGCATCGGCTGTTGCGGCGTCTTTCGGGATAAGCTTTGTTTTCGGCGCGGCAATGGAGATTACCCAGCGTTATGTGCCAGGCAGGGACGCCGACATAGGGGACCTTATCGCAAACGGGGCCGGCGCGCTTGCGGGCGCGCTCATCCAGATGTATGCTTATAAACTTAAAGGCAGGCAAGGACATGAGACTTGACGAGATCACCATGGTTGAGTTCAAAAGCCGTCTTAAGGGCACGCAGACCCTCATAGTGCCGTTCGGCACAGTGGAGGCGCACGGCAGCCACCTCCCCCTGTCCACGGATTCCCTGATTATAAGCGAGGTCGTGAAAAGCGCGTCTGAAAAGACAGGCGCGTTTGCCGCGCCTGTCGTGGCTTACGGCGTATGCACATCAACCGGGCCGCATTCCGGGACACTCGGCATAACCCCTGACACATTGAGGGAGATTATCAGGGATATCGTAAGGCACGGCGCGTCAAAGGGCATTAAAAACTTCGTTCTCATATCAGGCCACGGCGGCGGCATCCATGTCTCGGCCATGAGGGAGGCCGCCGAGTCGCTTACAGGGGAGATTAAGGGCATAAGGCTCGCGGCGCTTTCCGTTTACGAGCTTATACGCAAGGAAATCCTTGAAATCGCTGAAACAAAGAACGACTCGCACGCAGGCGAAATAGAGACCTCGCTTGTCCTGTATCTCGCGCCCGTGCTCGTGAAGGGCAGGGCAAGAGAGGAATACCCGGCTCCCGCGAGCCCCATCATAGCGCGGGACAAGCTCAGGCGCTGGAAAGGCGCGGTCTGGGGCAACCCTGAAAAGGCGTCTCGCGAAAAGGGCAAAAAGATTTTCGTTGCCATGGTAAGGCGCACAGTGGAGCTTGTAAAGCGGATTGAAGATGCAAGGCCGTAACTTTAAAAAGCTCGTTGCCTTCGTTGTAACAAAGGGCGGCGAAAGGCTCGCCTTAAGGCTCAAAAAAGAGTTTAAGACCCTGAAAATCATCGGGCCAAAAGGGCTTGGAAACCACGGGCTTTTGAGAAAGGCAGGTAGGGCCTTCAGCCGGTACGACGGCCTGATATTCATATGCGCCGTTGGAATAGCAATCAGGGCCATTGCCCCGCATCTGCGCGGCAAGCACCTTGACCCGGCGGTAGTGGCGCTTGATGAAAAAGGGAGATACTGCATAAGCCTTTTATCAGGCCATCTCGGAGGGGCCAACTCCCTTGCCGTTGAGGCAGCCGCTATCTTGGGCGCGGAGCCTGTAATAACAACGGCAACGGACATACACGGTTTTAAGTGCATCGAGGATGTCGCGGCGCGTTTTGGCCTTGAGATAGACGACATAAAGAAAATCAAGCTCATAAACTCCGCGCTCCTCTCAGGCGGCCCTGTGGCGTTCGTGGATACGGACAGAAAGAGGCTTAAAGAAATAAGGGCTTTTCTTTCTGGTTCAGGCATATTCAGGTTCGCTTCCCGCATTTCCAACAGGCATTTGGCAAAGGCCTATGCCGTCATATCAGCCCGCGAGCATGTAAAACTCCCGGTCAGGGTCTTGGCCAAGGTCATGCTTCTGAGACCCAAAGAGCTTGTCGCAGGCATAGGATGCGGCAAGGGAGTGGCTGAAAAAGAGGTCTTTGCCGCAATAGGCAAGGTGTTGAAGGAAGCAGGGCTTTCGCTTAAGTCAATAAGGAACCTTGCGACGATTGACATAAAAAGGCGGGAAAAAGGGCTGATGAGATTCGCGTCCAAGGCCGGAATAGAGATTGATTTTTTTACCGCTGAAGAGCTTAATCGCGTGGCCAAGTATAAAGGAAGCAGGTTCGTGCAAGAGCGCACAGGGGCTTTGGCGGTGGCGGCCCCGGCGGCAATTCTTTCATCAGGGGCAAAGAGGTTATGCATAGGGAAAAGGCGCATAGGCAGGGTAACGGTGGCAATCGCAAAGGCGCCCTGTTCATAGTAGGGCTCGGCCCAGGCAACGTTGAGCACCTGACGCCAAAGGCAAGAGAGGCCATAGAGTCCTCTGACTG
>CAYIRV010000087.1:0-7026 GCA_964365865.1 uncultured Thermodesulfobacteriota bacterium
TCATGTGTAACCCTGAACGCCATTATCTTATATAACATTGCCGGCGTCTTGTAAAAAACTTTTTACCGGCGTATCGCTTCCCTGCATGGATTGGCGTGAAACCGGGTGTTGATTTATATGTGCATCATGCACATATAACTATTCATAATCTTTAATAATATCTTTACTCAGGGTTAATCAAAAAGCACATCATGTTAATTTTACTTGATTTTTTTAATCAGGAAAGTTTGGCACCTGCGTTGCAAGTATAACTAATGTCTTGATTCAAGCGCCATCAAAAACCAATCCTTAAAAATGCCGATGCCTTGATGAAGAGTATTCTTTAAAGAATTAAACATCGCGGCACAGGGATGCAACAGGGCGCAAAATCAATAAAAGATTCGTTGAAGAAAAGAAGGCCATGTTGCCGTTGGCTTGCGGGTTTAAATATCCACGAAGGCTTTATACGCAAAAATAACCGAAGGCAGCTAACATTCAAACAGGGGGTGTGGAGAGATGCGTATCACGGAGATAAAGGTCCTGACGGTTGACGGAGACGACAAGCTCAAGGCGTATGTCACAATCAAGCTTGATGACTGCATTGTCATAAGGGACATGAAGGTCATCAAGGGGACAACAGGATATTTTGTTGCCATGCCGGCGAAAAAAATGAAGGACGGCACATACAGGGACCTTGTCCACCCGTTAGATAAGCCCACAAGGCAGATGCTCGAGGATCAGGTGATGGGAGAGTTCAAAAGGGTGCAATCAGAGCTTAAAGGCGCTGCAACGGTTTAAGGCCGCCTCTAAAGATCGCTCTTTTTCCAGATATCTGCGTTAGGGCGGGGAGAGGGCAACTTAGCCAAAGCGGGATTCACTGTCCCGGACACCATGCGCTGACAATGCTTTTTAGATGTGAACGCCGGCATGAGCATCCTTAAAAACAGCGTCTCGATAATAGCCGGCAATTTTTTCAACAAGATTGCAAGCGTCATTGTCCTGTTCCTCATTGCCGGCTCCCTTGATTCAGCCTCTTTCGGCAGGTATTCCTTCGCAGTTTCCTATCTTGCGTTCTTTGCCGTTTTCACGGACTTAGGGATTAACACTTTAATAACGAGGGACATCTCGTCAGAGGCTGTTTATGCACCTCTGGCCTTCGGCCACGCGATACTCATAAGGCTCACCCTGTCGTTTTTCGCGCTCGCCCTGGCGCTCTCCGGCCTTCTTGTCCTTTCATACGGCCGTGAAACCGTAATGATAGTCATAGCTTCGGCCCCTATGCTTTTTTTTTCCTTTAAGGGGCTTTTTTTCAGGACTGTCTTTGACATACCTTTTCAGTCAAGGCTGAAGATGGCCGTGCCCTCGGTTGTAAACGCGCTGAGCGAATTCCTTACACTCGCTGCCGCGGCATGGCTCGTCCACATAAAGGCGCCTCTTTTATGGCTCGTCCTCGGCATCTCACTATCCTACATGCCGGGGTTCGCCCTTGCGGCGTTTCTTTCCACCAGGCTTATAAAACCGGAATTCAGGTTCGACGCCGCCCGGTTGAAGGCGCTGATTCTCCGCGCCCTTCCGCTTGCGGGCGCGGTCTTTTTCGAGGGACTGTTTCTCATCACTCCGGTATTCGTCCTTTCGAGGCTTTCAACAGAGGCGGCTATCGGGCTTTATTCGCTCCCCCAGAGGCTTGTAACATCCTTGTGGGTCGTGCCCGTGGCGCTGATGGTTACGCTCCTTCCGGGCATGAGCAGAGGCATGGTTCAGGCAAGGGCCGGACTTCTGAAGGCCGTGCGAGCGCTTTTGATAGCAGGGCTTCCAATCACTCTGCTGACAGCGGCATATTCAAGCGAGCTAATGTTCTTTTTCGCCGGCCATGAGTATGCCGGAAGTTCAGCGGTGCTTTCAATCATGATATGGGGGACACTCGCGTATTTTATAAATACCGCTTTTTTCTACGGCTTTGTCGCGGCCGGACTCCAGTCCGCTAACATGCTGATATGGGCGGTTATTTCAGCGCTCTCTGTCGCGGCATCATTGGCGCTTATACCTGAATATCACGAGGCCGGGGCTGCGCTCGGCTTTGCCCTGCCGCTCATCTCGGTCATACCGCTGAACATAATCCTTGCGAAAAGGCTTTTGGGCATAAGCGTTTGGACTGTCATGGCACATTTTGCCTTAAGCGGCGCAGGCGCGGCCCTCGTGTTTTTTGTCATGCCTGCGGCCAAAGGGCTTTCCGTTGCAGTATCCGTAGCCGTCTATGCGGCCATGCTCTTTATCCTAAGGGCCATTGACTTCACGGACGAGCCGTCATGGTTCAGCCCCCTGTATCGCAACCTCTTGAAATTCCTGCAAAAACATTTGACTGATGCCGGTAAATAAAGATAAAATAAGGACACGGGCTTGAAGGTCGCAATTGATGGGAGGATGATTTCCTACACAGGCATCGGCAGGTACATTAAATGCCTGATTGAAGGGCTTGCGAATATTGACACGGTTAACAGGTATGCCGTTCTTTTAAACGGTTCTGACCTCTGCCGATTAGAGAATAAGGGGAACATCGAAATCAGCTCTCCCAAGAGGCCTATCCCGGTTTATTCAGCCGGGGAGCATACGAATCTTCCTTTTGAGATTAAGGGGCTGGGCGCGGATATCGTGCATTATCCGAGCTTCAACATGCCGTTGATTTCTCCGGCCCCGGCTGTTGTTACCATACACGACCTTATTTATTACATCTACAGGTCTTCATGCCCCGGCATGTTGGCGCATATGTATGCCAAGCTTATATTCAATATCGCGGCAAGGGCCGCCGAGAAGGTGATAACGGTTTCCGAGCATTCCAAAAGGGACATCGTGAATCTGTTGGGCATAAGGCCGGACAAGGTTACTGTGATACACAACGGTGTTTCCGGTTCCTTCAGGCCGTGCGAAGACGCTGAGGCAAGGGACAGGGTGATGAAAAGATACGGCATTGACGCCGGGTATATACTCTATGTGGGAAACCACGCGGGCCATAAAAACATAGGTTCACTCATACGCGCCTACACGTTGCTTTCTTCAAGGCTAAGGTCATATAAGCTCGTAATCGCCGGCAAGGTTGACAAGAGAAGGCAAAGGCTCTACGGTCTGCCGGAGGAACTCGGCGTCAAAGATAGGGCGGCCTTCATCGGGGCCGTGGATGAGGCAGACCTGCCGTGCCTGTATTCATCGGCTTCGCTTTTTGTTTTCCCGTCGCTGTATGAGGGTTTCGGCCTTCCGCCTCTTGAGGCAATGGCGTGCGGATGCCCTGTAGTAGCCTCGGACGCGGCCTCGATACCCGAGGTCGTCGGCCGCGCGGCCATGCTTGTTGACGCAAAAGACCCTTGTATGCTCGCGGCCCGGATGGAGGAGGCGCTTTCAAGCAATGCCATGCGGGAGGAGTTCAGGGGCAGGGGCCTTGAGAGGGCCGCGTTATTCACATGGGAGGCGGCCGCGAAAAAGACGCTTGAGGTCTACGAAGAGGTTTACGACAGTTGAAAACAGCCATAGTCCACGATTGGCTCACAGGCATGCGCGGCGGGGAGAAGGTGTTAGAGTCCCTGTGCGAGCTATTTCCCGATGCCGACCTGTTTACCCTCCTCCACATACCGGGCGCCGTGTCAGGGACTATTGAAAAGAGGAGGATTAAGACCTCTTTCATCCAAAGGCTCCCGTTCGCAAAAAAGCGCTACAGGCATTTTCTCCCCCTGTTTCCGCTCGCGGTAGAGGGCTTTGATTTGAAAGGCTATGACCTCGTAATATCAAGCAGCCACTGCGCGGCCAAGGGGGTCATACCCGGGCCCAACGCCCTGCACATATCCTACATACACAGCCCAATGAGATATGTATGGGACATGTACGGCGAATACTTCGGAAAAGCCCGCGGCCTGTCAGGCTTGTTAATAAGGCTCTTTGCGCATTACCTGAGGCTATGGGATTCGTCCTCATCCTGCCGCGTTGATTTTTTCATCGCCAACTCCAATCATGTCGCAAAAAGAATCATGAGGTATTACAGAAGGGATTCATCGGTCATATACCCTCCTGTTGATGTTTCGCGCTTCTCCATCGCGGAGCGCGCACCCGGGGATTACTACTTAATCGTATCCGCCTTTGCCCCGTATAAAAGGCTGGATATCGCAATCGAGGCATTCAATACGCTCGGCAAAAAGCTCCTTATCGCAGGCACAGGGCAGGAGGAAAAGCGGCTTAAGGCAATGGCCGGCAAGAACATAGAGTTCCTTGGATGGAAGAGCGATACAGAGGTGGCGGAGCTTTACCGCGGATGCAGGGCGCTCGTTTTTCCGGGCGAGGAGGACTTCGGCATAACCCCGGTAGAGGCAATGGCGTGCGGCAGGCCTGTGATCGCTTATGGCAAGGGCGGCGCGCTCGAAACCGTCAGGGGGCTGAACGCGCCTGAAGGCGCGGGCAATAATCCCACCGGGATTTTCTTTTACGAACAGACGCCGTTGGCGCTTCAAGACGCGGTGGAGGCATTCGAGGCCGATATGCGGGCATTCGACCCAAGGTTAATCAGGCAGGCGGCAATGGCGTTCGACAAGGCGTCTTTCAAGGAGAAAATTAGAAAATTCATCTTCGACAGGTGCGCCGAGGCAGGCGTCAAGTGATATGCTTAAGAAGCACAGCAAGCTTTTTGAAAACATACTCTTCATAATAGACATAGCCATCATCGCATGTTCGTGGCTCGCGTCATACTACATCCGCTTCTACAGCGGCTTCGTTGAGGTTACGAAGGGCATTCCGGATTTTTTTGACTACCTGCTCCTCCTCGTCCCGATTATCGTAATATGGGCCTTTGCGTTCAGGGCCTTCGGCCTATACAGGCCCAAGAGAATCAGCACGCACATCTCAGAGGTCCTCGACATAGCCAAGGCCTGCGTAATCGCCGCGCTCCTGCTCGTTGCCCTGACATTCTTCATAAGGAAGTATGATTTTTCGAGGCTTGTATTCATATTTTTCACGGTTATAAACATCGTGCTCCTGAGCGCGGGCCGCGGTGCATTCAGGGAACTGCTCAGGCTCATGAGGAAAAAAGGCTACAACCTGAGATACGCCGTTGTCGTGGGCACGGGGCAGACGGCAAAGGAGCTTATCAGCCGCCTCGACAGGCACCCTGAAATCGGCATCAAGGTCATAGGCGCGGTCAGCGCCAGCGACCAGCCCGTTACCGCCTCTGGTATCCCCGTAATAGGCCGCATAGGCGAATTAAGGGAAATTATACGGGCAAGGGAGGTTGACAATGTTTTTATCGCGCTTTCGTGGGACGAGCACTCAAAGGTGCTTGACGCCATCCGGAATATCGGGGACGAGGCCGTTGACATACAGGTAATACCCGATATCTACGAGTTCATAACGCTAAGAGGCGGGATAGAGGAATTCGACGGCCTGCCCATACTCAATCTCCGGGAATCGCCGCTTTACGGCTGGAATATCGTCTTAAAGAGGCTCGCGGATGTGGCGCTCGCGTCCTCGGCGATAATAATCCTTTCGCCTGTCATGCTGTTTATAGCCATTCTCGTAAAACTCTCGTCCAAGGGCCCTGTGTTTTATTCTCAGGAGAGGATGAGCATAGGCGGCGACACATTCAGGATGCTCAAGTTCAGGTCAATGGGCGAGGACGCTGAAAAGGAGTCCGGCGCGGTCTGGGCAAAGGAAAATGACGCGAGGAGGACGCGCATAGGCACGCTCTTGAGGAAAACGAGCCTCGATGAACTGCCGCAGTTTTTCAATGTCCTAAAGGGCGACATGAGCCTCGTAGGCCCAAGGCCGGAACGCCCGGTATTTATCTCGCAGTTCAGGAAGGACATACCCAAGTATATGCTCAGGCACAAGATGAAGGCAGGCATAACAGGCTGGGCCCAGGTCAACGGCTGGAGGGGCAACACCGACCTCACGAAGAGGATAGAGCACGACATTTACTATATCGAAAACTGGTCGCTCATGCTTGATTTGAAGATACTTATCCTTACCCTCTATAAGGGGCTCATTAACCGCAACGCCTACTGACCTCGTGGTTCAGCTTATCCGCAATAGCCAGAGCCGTTAAAAACTCTTGTAACTCCTCTTAATTGTTAGTATTATAAAGCATTAGGCTGAAATAGCCTATGGCTTGGACTGCATTATATTGACACAACACGGTTGAGTTCCTGAACGGAAAAACTGCCCTGCATCTATGCTCAGCATACTGCATATCACATCAAGGTCTGACTGCGGCGGCGGCCCTGAGCACATGCGCCTGCTCATAAAAAGGCTTTCATCATCCTTCAGCTTTTTCGTGGCATGCCCTAAAGACGGCCCATACTATTCCGAATTTGAAAAATACGCCCGGTGCGCGCCTATCCCTGCGCGCAAGTTCTCGCTTCAGAGCCTATATGCTCTTTACAGGTTCATAGGAGTTCACGGCATAGACATAATCCATTCTCACGGCAAGGGGGCAGGGGCGTATTCGAGGCCATTGGGCCTCCTGACCGGAAGGCCAGTGGTCCATACATTTCACGGCTTTCACTACAGCCATTTGAGCGCTTTAGGCAGGCTATTCTACATAGCGGCCGAGCGCGCGCTCGGCAGGCTTACCGATGTTTTCATCAATGTCTCGCAGTCTGAAAAAGCGCTGTGCGAAGGCGCGGGGCTTAAGTGCAAGGGAAAGGCATATGTGATACCCAACGGCGTGGATGTGCCTTTGCCTGTTGACAGGAGGGCGCGTAAGGGCATTTTTACAATCATCACTGTTACGAGGCTCGCGCCTGAAAAAGCCGTTGACATCCTCCTCGATGCAATCAAGGAGCTTAAACGGATAAAGGACGGCTTCAGGGTGATTGTGGCAGGCGATGGCCCTGAAAAAGAGAGGCTTGTCAAAAAGGCCGCGGACATCGGAATAAGCGGCTGTGTAGAGTTCGTAGGGTTCAGGAACGATGTCCCGAAACTCCTCGAAGAGGCCGATTTATTCCTTACCTGCTCGCGCGGGGAGGGGATGCCCATATCGCTTCTTGAGGCAATGGCAAGGGGCCTGCCTGTTGT